>CAXTTB010000023.1:0-17079 GCA_964246905.1 uncultured Acetobacteraceae bacterium
GTGGAGACGCGCGACGTGCGGGCGGTCCTTCCGGCGGAGGGCGGCGTCAGCGTGCGCTGCGCGGACGGCACGGCGCTCGCGGCCCGCCATGCCGTGATCGCCGCCGGCGCCTGGGCACGCCCGCTGGCCCGGGCGCTCGGCGACCGCATCCCGCTGGAAACCGAGCGCGGCTACAACACCACCCTGCCGCCCGGCGCCTTCGACCTCCGCCGCCAGCTCATCTTCGGCCGGCACGGCTTCGTCGTCACGCCGCTCGGCACGGGGGTGCGGGTCGGCGGCGCGGTGGAACTCGGCGGCTTGCGGCGTCCGCCCAACATGGCCCGGGCCGACGCCATGCTGCGCCACGCCGCCGCCTTCCTGCCGGGGCTGCGGACGGAGGGCGGGCGGCAATGGATGGGGTTCCGCCCGTCCTTGCCCGACAGCCTGCCGGTGATCGGCCTGGCCTCCGCGACGCCCCGCGTGGCGTATGCCTTCGGCCACGGCCACCTCGGCCTGACCCAATCGGCGGCGACCGGGCGCATCGTCGCCGACCTCATCGCCGGGCGCCCGCCGCCCATCCCGCTCGGCCCGTTCCGGCCGGACCGCTTCTGATGGAGAACCCCGCACGATGTCGCGCCACACCTTCTTCTGCCTGGACGGCCACACCTGCGGCAACCCGGTGCGCCTCGTCGCCGGCGGCGCCCCGCCGCTCCGGGGCGGCACCATGCTGGAGCGCCGGGCGCAGTTCATGGCCGAGTTCGACTGGGTCCGCACCGGGCTGATGTTCGAGCCGCGCGGGCACGACCTGATGTCCGGCGCGATCCTGTATCCCACGACCCGCGACGATTGCGACATCGGCGTGCTGTTCATCGAGACGACGGGCTGCCTGCCGATGTGCGGGCACGGCGCCATCGGCACGGTGACGATGGCGCTGGAGCACGGGCTGGCCCGGCCCCGAAGCCCAGGCGAGCTGTGGCTCGACACGCCTGCCGGGCCGGTGCGGGCCGAGTACCGGCAGGAGGGCGGGCATGTCGAGCAGGTCCGCATCACCAACGTGCCGTCCTTCCTGCACAGCACGGGCGTGACCGTGGACTGCCCCGGCCTGGGTGCGCTCACGGTGGACATCGCCTACGGCGGCAACTTCTACGCCATCATCGACCCGCAGCCCGCCTTCCACGACATTGCCGACGTGACAGGGGCCGACCTGGTGCGCTGGAGCCTGGCGCTGCGGGAGGCGCTATCGGCGCATGAGTTCGTGCACCCCGAGCGCCCGGAGATCCGCGGCCTCCGCCACCTGCTCTGGGCCGGCGCGCCGCGGCACCCGGAGGCCAGAGCGCGCAACGCCGTGTTCTACGGCGACAAGGCCATCGACCGCTCGCCCTGCGGCACCGGCACCTCGGCGCGGATGGCGCAATGGGCGGCGCAGGGCCGGCTGCAGCCCGGCGACGCCTTCGTGCATGAGAGCATCATCGGCTCGCTGTTCCACGGCCGGGTCGAGGTGCGGACCAGGGTCGGCGGCCTCGACGCCATCGTGCCGTCCATCGCCGGCTGGGCGCGGCTGACCGGGCACAACACGGTGTTCATCGACAGCCGCGACCCCTTCGCCCACGGCTTCCAGGTGGCCTGACCGCCGACAGGAGAGCGTCAATGCCCCCCGGGCTTGCCGCCGCCTCCGGTGGTGCCCGACATCAGGAAGCAGAACGGGATGATCGAGAAGGACATGATGGCGGTGATCATGAACACGTCGCTGTAGGCGAGGACCGACGCCTGCGCGTGAAGCTGCTGGTACAGCCAGTTCGTCGCCTGCTGGGCGGTGCCCGACGCCGGGTTGCCCTGGGCCAGGAAGTCGCCCTGCAGCCGGTTCATGGTCATGGTGTAGCCGCGGTCCAGCAGCGAGGTGTGCGAGACGAGGTGCGCCTGGCGGACCTGGCTGCGGTCCGTCACCAGCGCCGTCGCCGCGGAAATCGAAAGCGAGCCGAAGTAGTTGCGGAACATGGTGAACAGCGCCGAGGCGTCGGCGTTCCCCGACTGCGGCAAGGTCGAGAAAGCGATGGTGCTGATCGGCACGAACAGGAAGCCGAGACCCGCCGTCTGCGCGGCGCGCATGTAGGACAGCGTCTTGAAGTCGATGTCGGGCACCAGGTAGTGCGAATAGACCAGCGAGCACCCCATGACGAAGAAGCCGAACGCGATGATGTACTTGAGCGGCACGACGCTGGTGAGCTTGCCCACGATGGGGATCAGGATGATCACCACCACCCCGCCCGGCGACAGGATCAGCCCGGCCCAGGTCGCGGTGTAGCCGAGCTGCTGCTGCGCGAACTGCGGGATCACCACGGCGCTGGCATACAGCACGGCCGCCATCGCCGCGACCATCAGGCAGCCCAGCGCGAAGTTGCGGTCCTTGAGCACCCGGAGATCGACCACCGGCCGCTTCGTGTAGAGCAGCCAGGCAATCGCCCCGGCGATGCCGAGCAGCGCCAGGATGAACATGGTCACGATGAAGCTGGAGCCGAACCAATCGTCGTCCTCCCCGCGGTCCGCCACCACCTCCAGGCAGCCCAGCCCGATGGTGATGAGCGACAGCCCGACGTAGTCCACCCCGCGCGGCCGCGCCTTGGCCCAGGGCGGGTCCTCCACCAGCGCCTGCACGGCGAAGAAGGTGGCGATGCCGACCGGCACGTTGATGAAGAACACCCAGCGCCAGGTGTAGGTGTCGGTCAGGAAGCCGCCGAGCGTCGGCCCCAGCACCGGGGCGACGATGGTGGCGATGGCCGTGATCCCGAACGCCTTGCCGCGCTGCGACGGCGCGAAGGTGTCGAGGATGATGGACTGCTGGTTGGGCTGCAGCCCGCCGCCGAAGAAGCCCTGCGCCAGGCGGAAGACGATCAGCTCGGCCAGGCTGGTGGACGCGCCGCACAGGAAGGAGCAGACCGTGAAGCCGGCGATGCACAGCAGGAAGTACCGCTTGCGCCCGAACACGCTGCTGAGCCAGCCGGAGATCGTCAGCACGATGCCGTTGGCCAGCAGGTAGGAGGTGAGCGCCCAGGTCGCCTCGTCGTAGCCGACCGCGAGGTTGCCCGCGATGTGCGGCAGGGACACGTTGACGATGGTGGTGTCCAGCACCTCCATGAACGCGCCGAGCGTCACCACCACGGCGACCAGCCAGGGGTTGTGGCTGGACTTCCATTCCCGCTTGCCCTCTCCCTGTCCTCCGGCCGCCTCGCTCACTGGAAATACACCGTGGGCACGACGGACAGGCCGAGCGGCAAGGGCAGGTTGGGGTCGAGGCCAGAATCGATCACCAGCTTCACCGGCACGCGCTGCACGATCTTCACGAAGTTGCCGGTCGCGTTCTCCGCCGGGAAGGCGCTGAACCGGGAGCCGGAGCCGAGCTGGATGGAATCGACGTGGCCGCCCAGCTTGAGGCCCGGGTAGGCATCGACCTCGAAATCCACCTTTTGCCCCGGCCGCATCCGGTCCAACTGGCTCTCCTTGAAGTTCGCCGTCACCCAGACCTCGGGCGTCACCAGGGCCATGATCTGCGTGCCGGTCTGCAGGTAGTTGCCCATCTCCACGTTGCGGCGCGTCACCCAGCCGTCCTGCGGCGCCACGATGTGGGTGTAGTCCATGTTCAGGTCCGCCTGCTCAAGCTGCGCCTGCGCCTGGGCGACCTGCGCCTCCGCCTGCTGCACCTGGGACTTGACCAGGTCGATGTTCAACTGGACCGGGCGGTTGATGTCCACGTTGGCCTGCTGCGACCCTGTGGTGGCGCCGGCGGAGCGCGCGGCGGCCACGGCGGCGTCGATGTCCTGCTGCGTCGTGGCGCGCGGGTCGATGTTGCGCTGGCGCTTCAAATCCGACAGCGCCTTGTCCTGCTGGGCGCGGGCCTGCTCCGCCTGCGCCTGCGCCTGGCGCAGCCGGGCCGGGAAGGTGTCCTTGGACAGCTCCAGGTTGGCTTTCGCGTTGTCGAGCTGCGCCTGGGCCGACAGGAGCTGCGCCTGCGCCTGGTCGCGGGCGGCGACGTAGGGCCTCGTGTCGATCTGCACGAGCAGGTCGCCCTTGTGGACGAACTGGTTGTCGTTGACCGCCAGGGTGACGACGTAGCCGCTCACTTGCGCGGCCATCAGCACGGCGCGGCCCTCGGTGTAGGCGTCGTCGGTGTTGGTCTGGTTGCGGTGCAGGAACCACCAGACGCCGCCGCCGATCGCCGCGATGACGACGACGATGGCGAGGATGATCAGCGGAAGGCGGGAGTTCTTCTTGCCCTTCCCGTCTCCGTCGTCCTCGCCGGAGGCTTTATCGTCCTGGCCGCCCTCCTTGTTTTTGTCCTTCTCGTCGGCCTTTTTCCGGCCCGGGTCGGCGTCGGCGGCGGGCGGGCGCGGTCTCGGGTCGGCAGGGTCCTGGTCGTCCTCGGGCCACTTCGTGATCTCGCGCTGGTCGTCCATGAACCGTCCTGATCGCCCTGTCGTTGCGGCTGGCCCGCTGCCATCAAAAGACATGGGGTCCGGACGGCGGCCATTCCACCACTCTGAACGGCGAAGCGCCGCGTCCCCCGGCGCTACTCCGCCGCGGCCAAGGCCCGCCCGCCCTGCATCTCGGCCCAGGCGTCGTCCAGGCCGCGGCCGAACCGGGCGCACAGCTCGCCCGCCTCCGCGTGGTCCAGGATCAGCGGCGGGGTGAAGGCGATGCGGTCGCCGATGGCGCGCACGATCAGGCCATGGCGCTCGCACGCCGCCTGCACGCGCAGGCCCACCCCGGCGGCGGCGGGATACGGCTGCCGGGCCGCCCTGTCCGCCATCAGCTCGACGCCTGCGATCAGCCCGACGCCGCGCACGTCGCCGACCAGCGGATGGTCGCGGAACGCCTCCAGCCCGCGCAGGAACGTCGGCGCCACGTCGCGCACATGGCCCACGATGTCGCGCTCCGCGTAGATCTTCAGCGTCTCGATGGCGACGGCACAGGCGACGGGATGGCCGCCATAGGTGTAGCCGTGGCCGAACGTGCCGTGGCGCCGGCTGCCTTCCAGCAGCGCCTCGTGCACGCGGGCGCTGACCAGGAGGGCGGAGATCGGCTGGTACGCCGCCGAGAGCTGCTTGGCGCAGGCGATCATGTCCGGCTCGATGCCGTAGGTCTCGCAGCCCCACATGCTGCCGGTGCGGCCGAAGCCGCAGATCACCTCGTCGGCGACCAGCAGGATGCCGTGGCGCTTGAGCACGGCCTGGACCGCCGGCCAGTAGCCGCGCGGCGGGGTGATCGCGCCGCCGCCGCCCTGCACCGGCTCGCCGAAGAAGGCGGCGATGGTCTCCGGCCCCTCCGCCTGGATCAGCGCCTCCAGGTTCGCGGCCATGCGCGCGCTGAACGCCTCCTCGTTCTCCCCCGCCTCATGGAAGCGGTAGTAGTTCGGGTTGTCCGCATGGGCGAAGCCCGGCAGCGGCAGGCCGAAGCCCTGGTGCATGTGCGGCTGCCCGGACAGGCTCGCGGTCGCCACCGTGTTGCCGTGGTAGCCGCGGACCCGCCCGATGAACTTGCGCCGCTGCGGCTGCCCCTGCACGCCCCAGTAGGTCCACGCCAGCTTGATCGCGGCGTCGTTCGCCTCCGACCCGCTGCACTGGAACAGCACGCGCGCCATGCCGGGCGGCGCCACGGCGAGCAGCCGCTCCGCCAGCTCCACGGCGGGTTCGTGGCCCTTGGCGAAGAACGTGTGGTAGTACGGCAGCTTGAGCATCTGCCGGTGCGCCGCGTCCGCCAGGCGCCGCTCGCTGAAGCCGAGGCTCGCGCACCACAGCCCGGCCATCGCCTCGATGTACTCCCGCCCCTCGGTGTCCCACACCCGGCAGCCCTCGCCGCGGTCCATCAGCACCGCCCCCTCGCGGCTGTGGCGGTCGAGGTCGGTCTGCTGGTGCACGAGGCTCGCGATGTCGCGGGCCTGGAGCGAGTTGGGCTGCATGGATGTCTCCGATTCGGGGCCTGATGGTCTCAGGTCTCAATTATCGGCCATTTCCCAAATCAAGGACAACACCTCCTCGCGCGCCGCCACGAAGTCCGGGCGGCTCTTGACGGCGCGGATGCCGTCCGCCGCGTGGCCGCGGGCGAACGGCATGGGCAGCCGCGAAACGATGCGCCCGGGCCGGGGCGACATGACGACGACCTCCGTGCCGAGATAGACCGCCTCCTCGACGCTGTGGGTGATGAACACCACCGTCATGCCGGTGCGGCGCCAGACGGCGTGCAGCTCCTCCTGCATCCGCTCCCGCGTCAGCGCGTCGAGCGCGCCGAACGGCTCGTCCATCAGCAGCACCTTGGGCTCGTTGCACAAGGCCCGCGCGATGGCCAGGCGCTGCTGCATCCCGCCCGACAGCTCGTACGGGTAGCGGGCGCGGAACTCCCACAGGCCCGTGGTGCGGAGCCACTGCTCCACCCGGGCGTCGGCGGCGGCCGGCGCCTCCCCCCGCATCCGCGGGCCGAAGCCCGCGTTGCCGGCGACGGTCATCCAGGGGAACAGCGCGGGCTGCTGGAACACCACCCCGCGCTCCGGCCCTGGCCCCGTCACCGCCTGGCCGTCCAGGCTGACCACCCCCGTCGTGGGGGCCAGGAACCCGGCCAGCGTCTGCATCATCGTCGTCTTGCCGCAGCCGGACGGACCCACGATGCAGATGAAGTCTCCACAGGCGAAGCCCAAATCCGCCCGCTCCAAAGCCTGCACCGCCGACGCCCCGGCGCCGTAGCGGACCGAGACGCCGGCGAACTGGACGAAGGCCTCGCTCACCCCACGGCCTTGCGGATGAAGTCGGTGTTCACCGCCTTCTGGAAGGCGTCGAGGCCCGGCGCGCTGCGGATGCTGCGCTGCTCCACCAGGAAGTCGGCGGTGTTCTTCAGCACGCTTGCGAACTGGCCGGGCGTGCCGGGCGTGCCCAGCCATTGCGGCCCGGCCTGCTGGCCGAACGGCACGAAGTCGTACGCCTTCATGTCGGCCGTGGCGACGGCGGGGGTCACGCCGGCCTCCTTCGCCACGATCAGCGCCGCCTCGTCCGGCTTCTGCTGCCACATCGTGAGTGCGCGGTCGTACGCTTTCAGGAAGCCCACCACGGCGTCCGGGTACTGCTGCGCGAAGGCCGTCCGGACCACGATCAGGTCGGCGATGACGTAGCCGGCCTTTTCCAGCGTGTCCCAGGTCTTGTAGGGCGTGCCGCCGTTCTCGGCGATCTTGCTGCGCGCCGGCGGCCAGACATAGGCGGCGTCGATCTCGCCCCGCGACCACGCCGCCTGGATCGCCGCCGGCTTCATGTCCAGCACCGTCACGTCCCGCTGCGTCAGGCCGTTGGTCTTGAGGAAGCCGAGCAGGCGGAAATGGCTGGTGGAGCCGAACGGCGTCGCCACCTTCTTGCCCTTGAAGTCCGCGGGCGACTTGATGCCCGCGGCGGTGCGGACCGTCATGTCCTCGCCAGGCCCGATGTTGTCCACGATGCCGATGAGCTGGAACGGCAGGCCCTGGCTGATGCCGGCCGCGGTGGCGACGGAGCCGGTGGCGAGGCCGATGTCGCAGCTTCCGGCGGTGATGGCCGTGTTGATGTCGGCGCCGCTGCCCATCTCGGTCCAGGCGAGCTTGGCGCCGGCGCCTTCCTCGAACCAGCCCAGGCCCTTGGCGATCATCGTCGGCTTGGTCTCGGTGAAGAAGCCGATGTTGACGCCGCTTGGCGCCGCGGCGCGGGCCGTGCGCGCCGCCAGCACGCCGGCCCCGGCGCCGATCAGCGCGCCGCGCCGGGTCAATCGCATACCGTTCATGGCAATTCCTCTTGTGCGGTTATCGTCCAGCCCAGTGCACCACGCGGCGCTCAATCAACACCAGGATGCGGTCGATGGCGATCCCCGCCAGCCCGATCATGGCGATGCCCACGAACACGTAGTCCGACCGCAGGAAGCGCCCGGCGTCCATGATCATCCAGCCGATGCCGTTCGACCCGGCGATGATCTCGGCGGCGATCAGCGTGCCGTACACGATGCCGGCGGCGAGCCGGGCGCCGATCAGCACCTCCGGCAGCGCGGACGGCAGCACGACGTGGCGCAGCACCTGCCAGTCGCTGGCGCCCAGGGCGCGCGCCACCTGCAGCCGGTCCGGCGGCACGTTGCGCACCCCGTCCCGCGCGGCGACCGCCGCCACCGGCAGCGCCGCCAGGAACAGCATGGTGATCTTGCTGGTCTCCCCGATGCCGAGCCAGACGATCAGCAGCACGAGGTACGCGAGCTGCGGCAGCGGGCGCAGGAACTCGATGAACGGCGACGCCGCAGCGTCGAGCCGGGGCATGTAGCCCATGCCGAGGCCCAAGAGCGTGCCCACCACGGCCCCGGTCAGGAAACCCGCGCCCACCCGCAGCAGGCTCATGCCCATGTGCTCAAGGATGGTGCGTCCCTTGTAGCCCTCCTGCACCAGCTCGGTCAGCCCGTCCCAGAGATCGAGCGGCCCCGGCAGGAACAGGTCCCGCACCAGCCCGCCGCTGGTCACGCCGATCCACAGCGCCAGCAGCAGCGCGGCGCTCAGCCCGGTGATCGCCCAGGAGGGCAGGCTGCGGCGCATCAGTCCCGCCCGCGCCAATGCACCAGCCGCCGATCCAGCACCCGCATCATCCACGCGAGCGTCACGCCCAGCGCGCCCAGCACCAGGATGCACAGCACGATCACGTCGTTGCGGAGGAAGCTGCTGGCGGAGATCACCATCCAGCCCAATCCGTCCGTCGCGGCCAGAAGCTCCGCCGAGACGACGGTGGAGAACGCCGCCGCCAGCGCCACCTGCAGCCCCGTCAGCACCATGGGCGCGGCGGACGGCAGCACGACGTGGCGGAACACCTGGGCGGGGCTTGCGCCCATCGCGCGGGCGACCTGGATGCGCTGCTGCTTCACGCCACGGACGCCCGCCGCGCTCGCGGCCACGATGATGGGGAACGCCGTCAGGAACAGCAGCGCGGCCTTGGACCCGTTGCCGGTGCCGAGCCACAGGATCAGCAGGATCATGTAGGACAGCGGCGGCAGCGGGCGCATGAACTGCACGATCCAGTCGAGCGCCGCCGACGCCGTGCGGTTGACCCCCATCCACAGCCCCAGCGGCACGCCCGCCAGCGCCGCCAGCCCGAACCCGGCGCCGAGCCGCCCCAGCGTGGACAGCGCGTTGCCCCACAGCGTGGTGCCGCGATACCCGTCCCGCAGGATCTCCACGGCCGCGTCCCAAACGTCCACCGGCGAGGGCAGCAGGTCGCGCGACACCGCCCCGCTCGCCGCGATGGCCCACCAGGCCAGCACCATGCCCGCGACCGACGCCACCCCGAACGCCGGGGCCGGCAGGCGGAACCGCCAGCGCGCCGGGGCCGGACCCGGCGGTGCTGCTGCCGCGATCTCGTCCGCCTGGTTGCCGACTACGCTCACCACCATGACGGGCTGCCTTGCAATGCTTGTGCCGTTCGTCGCCAACGGCTCGACTGCTTACTTCGCCCTGGCCTTGCTTACCCTCTGCTACGCCATCGAGCTGGGCCGGTAGAACGGCTGGTGCTCCGCCGTGTCCATGTAGCCGGCATAGAACCGCTTGATGTGCGGCAGCAGCGCCTTGGACAGCTTGCGGCGCTCCACCTCGTCGTCGGACAAGGCGTGCGCCAGGTCGTCGTGCAGCGCCTTGAGCGCCGCCGCCTGGTCCACCCGGGTGAAGCGCCCGTCGGCGTAGATCGTCTCGCCGCCGCACATCACGTGCCGCACGCCGCCGGTCTTCGCCCGCTGGATCACCGCGTCGAGCACCGGCGTCTCCTCGTCCAAATAGGGGTAGCTGATCTGCTGCCAGTCCAGCAGCACCAGGTCCGCCGCGGTGCCGACCTCCAGCGTGCCCAACTGGTCGCCGAACGCCGTGGTCCGTGCCCCTCCCACCGTCGCCATGGTCAGCACCTGGTCCATCGAGGGCACGTCGCCGTCCTCCATGCCGGGCACGCGGTGCGCGCGCAGCACCAGGCGCATCTCCTGCAGCATGTCGCGGTCGTCGTTGATCCCGGCCTCGTCCAGCCCGATGGCGACGTTGACGCCCGCTTGCGCAAAACGGTTCAGCGGCGCCACGCCCGAGCGCAGCCGGAAATTGGAGCTGCAGTTGTGGCAGATGCAGGTCCCCGTCTCCGCCACCCGGGCGATGTCCTTCTCGTTCAGCCAGACGCCGTGGCCCAGCGTCATGCGCTTGTTCATCAGCCCGAAGCGGTCGAGGTAATCCACCGCCGTGCCGCCGCCCCGGCGCTTCGCGTACTCCTTCTGGTAGGCGGTCTCGACCAGGTGCATGTGCAGCGGCACGTCGTGGCGCTCGGACGCCTCCGCCAGCCGGGCCAGCGCCGCGTCGCTGCACCAGTGCAGGTTCGCCGGGGCCAACTGGATACGCACCCGGTCCTTGCCGGCATGGGCGCCGCGCATCGAGGCGAACATGTCCATGGCACCGTCGAGCGACAGCCGGAAACGGTCGAACCAGGCCTGCATCGGCCCGCGCAGCTCGGGCGGCAAGGAGGCGACCAGCTCCGCGTCGTCCTGGTAGGCCAGCCGGTTCTGGTCGCGGACGGCGTAGCTGTAGGACACGCGCATGCCGATGTCCTCGTAGGCGCGCACCACGTCATTGGCGCGCGCCTGCACCTCCTCCGGCGTGCCCGGCAGCCAGCCGTGGATGTGCTGCACGGCCGTGATGCCCGACCCCACCATCTCGAACGCCGAGTACAGCGTGTCGAGATACAAATCGAGGTTGCGCGCCACCATCCGGGTCACGAACCACAGCTCCAGCGGCATGTCGGGGGAGCCGAGCTGCACCGGGGTCAGCCCAACATGGTGGTGCCCGTTCACGAAGCCCGGCAGCAGGATCTCCGTCCCGGTGCCCACGACCGGGGTGTCCGGGTACTTCCGGTGCAGCGCCTCGAACGTGCCGACCGCGGCGATCACCCCGTCCTCCTGCAGCACGGCGCCGTCAGGCATGGTCTCCACTTGATAACGGCCCGGCTTGGGCAACAGGGCGGCGCGGCTGCGGATCAGCGTGGTGGTCATGGGCGGAGACTCCGGTGTTCAGGCGGGAAGGGCTTCCTGCTCGGCGAAGGCGCGGTCCACCTCGTCCTGCAGCAGCCCGGTGAGCTGGCGGCGCAGCGCCTCGGCCGCCGGGCTGAACGGGTCGCGCGGGCGCGGCGTGGCGATGGGCACCACGGCCTTGATCCGCCCGGGGCGCGAGGTGAACACCACCACCCGGTCGGCCAGCGCCACCGCCTCGTCGATGTGGTGGGTGACGAACAGCACGGAGGCGCCGGACGCGCGCCACACGTCGAGCAGGAAATCCTGCATCTTGCTCCGCGTCTGCACGTCGAGCGCCGCGAACGGCTCGTCCATCAGCAGCACCTTGGGCCGCATCGCGAGCGCGCGGGCCACTGCGACGCGCTGCCGCATCCCGCCCGACAGCTCGTCCGGACGCTTGTCGATGGCCTCCGCCAGCCCCACCCGGGCCAACGCCTCCTGCGCCGCCGCGCGCCGGGCATCGGGCGGGTCGCCGCGGATCGACAGCCCGAACGCCACGTTCTGCCCGACCGAGAGCCACGGGAACAGCGAGGTCTCCTGGAAGATCAGGCTGCGGTCCGGCGACGGCGCGTCCACCCGGGTGCCGAACGACCGAAGCTCGCCCGCCGTCACGTCCTGCAGCCCGGCGATCAGATACAGCAGCGTGCTCTTGCCGCACCCGGACGGCCCGAGCAGCACGACGAACTCGCCCGGCGCGATGTCGAGGTCGATGGCCCGCAGCGCCTCATGCGCCCGGGGCGTGCCGGGCGCCCACACCTTGCCGAGGCCTTGGCAGGAAACGGCGCTAAAGGCCACGCAGCGCCTCCGACCCCTTCGGCACCCAGTACAGCAGCCGGTCCTGCAGCAGCCGCAGCGCGAAGTCGAAGGCGAACCCCAGCACGCCGATCAGCGCGATGGTGAAGAACACCAGGGACGGGTTGAAGGTGTTGCGCGCCAGCATGATGACCTGGCCCAGCCCGTAGCCCACGCCCGTGGTCTCGGCGATCAGCACCGCCATCCAGGCGGCGAACAGGTTCATCCGCAGCACCAGCAGCATCCCCGGCAGGATCGCCGGCACGATCACCCGGGCGTAGATCTGCCGCTTGCTCGCCCCCATGGTGCGGGCGACGTGGATGAAGTTGCGGTTCACCCCGTCGATCTGCGCGATGGTCGAGAGCGTCATGTGGAACAGCAGCGCCACGACCACCATGAACACCGCCGGGCGGTTGCCGATGCCGAACATGAAGATCGCCACCGGCAGCCAGGCGATGGGCGACACCGGCGCCAGCAGGGTGATGGTCGGCAGCGTCAGCCGCTCGAACAGCAGGACGTAGCGGATGGCGACGCCGAGCGTGACCGACAGCACGGAGGCGATCACCAGGCCGCTCAGCACCCGCCCGATGGTCGCCCCGGCGGTATAGACCACCGCCAGCGCCGGCGGCGGCCCGGCGTCCATGCCGGCGCCGACCTGCCAGCGGCTGATGGTGTTGAAGTACTTGGCCTGCCCCGCGATGCTGCCCAGGAACACGTGCGGCGGCGGCAGCAGCCGCGGGTCGGCCAGGCCCGCGGCCCACAGCGCCTCCCAGATCGCGCAGAACATGCCGATGCTGACGAACGCCCAGCCCACCTTGCCGACCCAGGGCGGCAGGCTGGGACGCCGGAGCGCGACGGCCGGGGCGTGGAGCGCGGCGGACACGGCGCCGCTACGCCGCCTTGTATTTCAGCTTGCCGTGAAGCTCCGGGTTCTCCGCGATCACCTGCTCCAGGAAGGTCCAGTCGATGGCGTCGCGGCCGGGCTTCTTCTTGATGTAGCCCATCTCCTGGATCGAGTTCACCCGGTCCAGGATGAACTGCGTCTGGCTGCGCGCATCCACGACCGACGGCTGCTTGCTCATCGCGATCCGCGCGTTCTCCATGCTGGTCTTGTAGTAGCGGCCCACCAGGGTATCGAGCGTCCTCTGCGGGTCCTGCTCCGCCATGAGCTGCGCCGTCATCATGCCCTTGATGAGCGCGCGCAGCCCGGCCGGGTTCTTCTGGATCAGCGTGTCGCTGACCGCCAGCACGCAGTCGGTGTAGCCCCGCCCGTAGATGTCGAGGCCGTCCGACAGCTTCACCGCGCCTTTCACGTCGTTGAGCAGGGCCGTGCCGTACGGCTCGATGGTGCAGATCATGTCGAGCGACCCGGCGCGGAACGCCTCCACCGCCTCTGGCGTGTTGCCCATGTAGCGGACGTTCACGTCCTTGAACGACACCCCGTTCTTCTTGAACCAGTCGTACGGCAGCACCTCCAGCGTATCGAGCTGGAAGGTGCCGAGCGTCTTGCCCTTCAGCTTCGCCGGGCTGTCCAGCCCCGGCTGCGCCACGAGCACGCAGCCCTCGATGCCGCCGCCCGCCACCACCTTGACCGGGGCGCCCGCGTCGTAAAGCGCCACGAAGCTGGTGTAGGGCATCAGCCCGGCGTCCACCTGGCCCGCGCCCAGGAACGTCACCTGCTCGGCGAAGGTCGGGGACGGCACGAAGTCCAGGATCAGCCCGTCCGCCTGCGCCGTCTGCATCGCGTTGGCCAGGTAGAAGTTCAGGTTGCAGAAGCCGGAGCCGAAGGTCGAGCTGATGTGGCCCTCCGCCGCCCGCGCCCCGTGGCTGCACGCCATCAGGCTGACCGCGCCGAGCGCAGCACCCTTCAACGCCGCCCGCCGGCTGACCGGCCCATCCCAGACGGAGGTGCAGGCGAGTGTGCTGGCCATGGCGGGACCTTTCCCCAAGTTCGGTGGTAGGAACCCAGCAAGCGCCGTGCCATCACCCGTCCGCCAGGACGCGCTCCATGGCCGCAGCCGCCGCCAGGACCCGCCAATCGGCCAGGCGCGGCCCAATGATCTGCAAGCCCACCGGCAGCCCGTCCCGCCCGGCACCGCAGGGGATGCTGATGGCCGGGGTGCGCGCGTGGTTGAACAGCGGCGTGAACGCGGCATGGGCGCGATGCGCGGCCGGACGCCCGCCCACCGTCTCCGGGTCCAGCCGGTCCGCCGGCCACGCCACGCAGGCGGTCGTCGGGCACAGCAGCAGGTCCCAACTGGCAAAAAAACGGGCGATGCCCGAGGCGATGCGTAAGCTGAAAGCATGGGCGCCCGCGACCTCGGCGCCCGTCCGATGAAGGCCGCGCTCAATCTGGGCGCCGACGTGCGGATCGAACAGCTCCGGCGCAGCCCGCCATTGCGCGCCGAGCAGGTCGGCCAGCCCGGCGTCCTCGATGGCGAGGATGCGCGCCTCCGCCGTGCCGGGCGGCCATTCGGGATCGGCCTCCGCGACCGCCATCCCGTCCCGGCGCAGGGTGGCGACGGCCGCGTCCACCGCCGCCCGCACGTCGGCGTCCAACGGCAGGCCAAACCTGCACATGGACATACTCCGCAGAACGATGCTTGAACCCGTTTTTGGGGCGCATCGCTGGCATCGACAGTATGACCCTTCAACGAACAGCAATCGGGCGTCGCAGGCGTACCGCCAAACCTCAAGCCCTATAGCGAATCGCCTTTGTTACTGGTATGATGACTATGAGCATCTTTTGCGGAGGACGCCTTGGAGCGATCAGTTGGGCCATATGGCTTAAATCAAGTGATTGAAGGTGATTGCCTCAAACTGGCTGCTGCAATCCCCGACAACAGCATAGACGTTCTCGTTACCAGCCCGCCCTATTGGGGCCAGCGCCTTTCGGCAGGGATGGGGACAGAGGAAGACCCGCGCGAATACGTTGCGATGCTGAACCGCATATTCGTCGCCCTCTTGCCAAAGTTGAAGCCTCAAGGAATATGCTGGATCAATCTGGGCGACGCCTACAATACCCCCGTGAATTGGCGACGTGATGACTGGCAATACAGTTCTCTGGGACCCGATAAAACCGGGTTCCATAAGAACAATGCCGCATACACAAAGCCACGCGCCAAACGGAAGGCATTCATTGAGCGCGAGACCAATTGGCTCACCTACGGCAATCTTTTAGCCCTGCCGCATCGGCTTGTAATCTCGCTTTGTGATGATGGCTATGTTTATAGGGGCGAAGTTATCTGGCGGAAAAAGAACGCCATGCCAGAAGGCCGCTGCCGCCGTCCGCATCGTCAGCACGAATCCATTTTCCTTCTCGCAAGGAACGACGATCATTGTTTCCGGGTCACGCCACCAGTTGGCAGTGTCTGGGAGTTCTCAAACGATCGGATCGAAGGACCCGCACATTTTTCACGCTTCCCCGAAGAGCTTCCCCGGCGCTGTATCGAGGCATACGGAAACCTTGGTCCTGATACCGTCGTTCTCGATCCATTTTCTGGGTCGGGAACCACCGGCATGGCCGCGCTACGCCTGAATTGCAGCTACATCGGGTTTGAGATTGATCCCGAGCAAGCGGCGGCAGCAAACGCACGTCTTCGCGGCATTGAGGAAACGAACCTTCCCCTTTTCAAGACAACCGAAAAATACGCCACCGCTCGATGAGAAAGCGGGAAAACTCGTCGTCAGGGTTGGCAAAACTGCAGACATGGACGCGACGTTCGGGCGGGATATCCGGTACACTCGGCATCGTGTGCGCGTTGTAGGAGAAGCACCCCGAAAAATACCCCTCGTCCTCGATGTCTTTGCGCTTGGCGCTACGCTTCCCGTCAACGCCGCCAAGTTCACCGCGATTGACCGGGCTGGCTCCGGGCGTGCTCTTGCAATCCATGGTCCATAGCGGCGAGGTATAGCCACCCTTGGTCAGTGCGATGCTGAGGGGAACGTCGTCTGTCCGCCGCTCCGCGAAGCTCGCCTTGATGTGAACCACCCCAAAGAACCGGGGGCCTGCCTCTGTGTCACCAGTTAGAACCACGTCGATCTTATCCGCTTCAACCCGATCCGCGAGTTTGAGGCCACGCACGATGGCCTGCTTAGCCGCGCCGTCCGCGATGAACAGGTTGACGCCCTGAGTTTTCAGAAACGGGCCATAGTGGCGGACCAGAATCTCCTCCAGCGCCCATCCGCCGGTTCGCTTCCAGCTTTGCTCAAAGCCCAAGCGAGCGAATTTTGCAGGATGGTTGTATGGGTCGCAATAGGCACGGTAAATCAGGAACCACCATAGGTCGGACGGATTCCCTTTCGGCCAAGCTGCAACTGCCGCCAGAAACGCTTTTGCAACCGAGTCTGTTTTGATGGCTTGGCTCTCCGCCGAAATCAATCTGGCAAGACCGTTTCGAAGGGTTTTCATGACGGCCTCAAATTCGGATAATGTCGCATCCTCGAGGATGTAATGAGCGTCAAAATCGTTGTACCTGAAGCGGATCGTGATGTGCTTTCCGGACTGCTCGGCAAAGATGGTGCGCTCTACCTCGGAGGCTTCGGGTTCCGGCAACCCTTGCAGCAGGTCCGAAAGACCCGATCCTGTCTCATGCAGCAACGCCAACAGCATATCAATGCTTGGTATGGTCTCTGCCATCTCGAAGCGTTTAATCCAACCTGGGCCTAAAATCAGCCGCTCCTCCAAGGCCGCTTCCGACAGGCCCGCTTTCTTTCTGATGATCGCAAGGTTGCCAAGCAGCGCAGCAAGATACCCGTGTGCTGCCGTCATGGCAGAAGTTCCCTAGCAGAAATGCCCAGGGCATTTGCTATCTTCTGAATATTGATGAGGCTGATATTTCGTTCGCCACGCTCGACGCCACCGATATAAGTGCGGTCTAGTCCACAGGCTAAAGCAAGCCCCTCCTGCGAGAACCCTTTGTGCTTTCGTACCTGACGAAGGTGTAAGCCGAATGACTGTTGAACCTTCGCTTCTTCCGACTTGTCCATACGCCAAAACGAACAGTTTGATGTATTTGGGTCCACGGACTTTAGGTATCTATTGTATCGTCCGTGCGCGTTGGGTTAAGCGCCTGAAATGTGTTGTTAGGAAAAATTTCTACAGATATTTTCAAACTGACCCGTTGCCCATATCCCGCACCGCCGCCGAGAACACAACGTGCCGCCCGCTTTCTACGTAGGCTGTTGGGAAGGCGTCGAGCATCGACTCGTCCATCAGCATCAGCAGATCCCGCGTCTCGATCA
>CAXTTB010000024.1:0-16753 GCA_964246905.1 uncultured Acetobacteraceae bacterium
TGGCGGCGTGGCGATCCAGGGGCTGCAAGCACGCCGCCCGGCCCCTGGATTGCCGCGTCGCTGCGGGGCGGGCTGACGCCCTCGCAGTTGGCCAGCAAGCACGGCGTTCACCAGACGCTGGTCGGCGACTGGAAGCGCCAGGCCACGGAGGGGCTGGTGTCGGTGTTCTCCAACAAGGGTGCTGGCCTGGCCTTCATGCCGCTTCGCGTCATGTTCCTCCGGGGGACCGCTTCGCGATGGTGTCGAGCACTACCGCGCAACGGTCCCACGGAGTGATGTCGGCGAGGCCGACAAGGGAGGTGGCGTTCTGTGTCGAGGCGCTGCAGGAAGCGCTGGCCCGGTTCGGTCGTCCGGAAGTCTTCAGCGCCGACCAGGGGAGCCAATCCATCTCGGCGGGGTTCACCGACGTGCTGAGGGCGGCCGAGGCGCAGCCTGAACCACGAGTGCGTCTGCCTGCACGCGTTCGCGACCGGGTCCGACTTGCGCGCCGGGCTTTTGCGGTGGTTCGGCTGCTACAGCAGCCGGCGGCCTCACTCCACATCGGCCGGGCGCACGCCCGACGAGGCATACGGCGCGGGCGTGACGGAGCGACTGGCGGCCTGACGACGACCAGGACCGAACTTGACCCGGCCGCCGAACTGTCCAACCGGACGGCTCCCACCTCAGTCCAAGGCGTCCGGACAGGCGCAGATCGTGGCGGCGCTGAGCTTCAACCACCTGCAGCCGCCCTTCGACAACGTGCGGGTGCGGCCGGGAGGCCGAGGCCGCGATGCTGCGGTCCGAGGTCTTGGACGGGCTGGGCCTGCCGTCGGAGATGAGCGACCCGGCCTGCGCCGCCCTGCTCACGGGTGGCACTTTCTACGCTTGGGAGGCGGGCAAGCCGATGGCCGGCTGCCGATCCCGTGGAACATCGAGCGGCGAACAGCCTGAACATTCAAGCCGCCGTGCGGGCCTCGCCCCTGGCCGCTTCCGCGTCCCGGACAGGAGGCAGGCCGAACATCCGCCCGTACTCCCGGGTGAATTGCGGCACGCTCTCGTAGCCGACCGCGACCGCAGCCCGGCTGGCCGACGCGCCCTCCGACATCATCAACCGCCGCGCCTCGATCAGCCGCAACTGCTTCTGGAACTGCAGCGGCGAGAGGGAGGTCACGGCGTGGAAGTGCCGATGGAAGGAGGAGAGGCTCATCCCGGCGATGGCGGCCAGGCGCTCGACGGGCAACGGACGGGCAAAATCGGCCCGGAGCACAGCGACCGCCCGCGCCACCTGCTGCGCCTGGCCCTCGGGCCAGCCGAGGCGGCGAGCCGCCGCGCCATGCCGGCCCGCGAGGAGCCAGTAGTGCAGTTCGCGCAGCCGCAGCGCATGCAGCACCGGCTCCGCGGCAGGCCGGTCGAGCAGGCGCACCAGCCGCAGCGCCGCCTCGGCGACCTCGGCGTCGGTCGGCTCGACGCGCACCGGCGCGACCTCGGCGGCTAGCCCGGGCTTCATCTCCACCGCCAAGTCCGCGATGGTGGCCGGGTCGAGTTCCAGGATGAGCGACAGGTAGGGTGCGGCGGCGCTGGCCCGCGTGACCTGGCTCACGGTGGGCACGTCCGCGGTGATCAGCAGCGAGTCGCCGGCGCCGAAGGAGAAGGTCCGCGGCCCCATCGCGACCTGCTTGCCTCCCTGGAGCACGAGGCAAACAAGCGGGCGGGACACCGCATGGACCAGGCCGCTGGGCGCGGTGGCGCGGACGGTGGCAAGCCCGGGGATCGGGGTGGGCGCCAGCCCTGCCGGGTCGGCATGGGCCTCCGTATAGCGGCGGACGGCGTCCAGGAGCGTGTCGGTCATGTGGGTCATGTGGGCGCTCGCGGGCCGTTACACACCGCGCATTGGCAGGAATAGGCAAGGAACGCCGAGGTTCCGGCAAGGGCGGCGGCGCCTCCGCGCCAATCTTCGGGAGGCCAAGCAACAGGAGCCAAGGCCATGACCACCATCGCCCTCGTCACCGGAGCCAGCCGTGGGCTGGGCCGCAACACCGCGCTCAGCATCGCCAAGCACGGCGGCGACGTCGTGCTCACCTACCGGAGCCGTGGCGAGGACGCGCAGGCCGCCGTCGCCGAGATCGCGGCCATGGGCCGCAAGGCGGTCGCGTTGCAGCTCGACACCGGCGCCGCCGGCAGCTTCGCCGACTTCGCCGGCCGGCTGCGGACGGCGCTGCGCCAGACTTGGGAGCGCGACACCTTCGACCACCTGGTCAACAACGCCGGGCACGGCACCTACGCCACGATCGAGCAAACGACGGAGGCGCAGTTCGACGAGCTGGTGGACGTCCATTTCAAGGGCGTGTTCTTCCTGACGCAGGCGCTGCTGCCGCTGCTCGCGGACGGCGGGCGGATCGTGAACCTGTCCTCCGGCCTCACCCGGACCTCGTTCCCCGGCTACGCCGCCTATGCGGCGGTGAAGGGTGCGGTCGAAGTGCTCACCCGCTACATGGCCAAGGAGCTGGGCGCGCGCCGCATCGCGGTCAACACGGTGGCGCCCGGCGCCATCGAGACCGACTTCGGCGGCGGCGGGGTGCGCGACAACCCGGAGGTCAACAAGCTGTTCGCGGACATGACCGCCCTCGGCCGCGCCGGGCTGCCGGACGACATCGGGCCGATGGTCGCGAGCCTGCTGCTGGAGGACAGCCGCTGGGTGAACGCGCAGCGGATCGAGGTGTCCGGCGGGCAGGGGATCTAGGCGACGCCAGGCGCTGCGGGACGGCAGCGCCGTCCCCGTCGCTCCGGGACCCAGGACGGGTGCCCGCACGACCCGGTGGCCTCCTCGCTGGAGTCGGGCCGTGTGGGTCTGCACATGACGGCTCATGTCTTCAGGTAAGGGCACCGTGTCTCGGCCAGCGGCTGCATCGCCTGCTCACCGGCAATGGCGCCGACCTGCTTGTAGTAGTCCCATGCTGCTTTCGACTCGGCCGGCGCTTTGACCTGCCAGATGTAGAAATCATGCACCAGCCGCCCGTCCGGCCGGATCCGGCCGCCATGCACGAAAACGTCGTCCACGGGCGCCAACCTCATCGCCTCGGCGACGGCCGTCCCGTCGGCGCTTCCGGCAGCGTTGACGGATTTCAGGAAATGCCTGACCGCCGAGTAGGTCCCGGCCTGTATCTCGCCCGGCATCCGGCCGGTCTTGCCGAAAAAGGCCCGCGACCAAGCCCGGCTCTCGTCATTGCGGTCCCAGTAGAAGCCGTTCATGAGCAGCAGCCCTTGCGCCTGCTCCAGGCCGAGCGAATGGACATCGCTGATGACCGCGCCAGGCAGGTAGAACTTCTGGCTTTGGGTCAGGCCGAACTCCGACGCCTGCTTGACGCTGTTGATCGTATCGGCGCCGGCGTTCAGCATGCCCACGACCTGGGCGCCGGACGCTTGCGCCTGCAACAGGTACGACGAGAAATCCGTCGTCCCGATTGGGTGCAAGGTCGATCCGGCCACCTTGCCGCCGGCAGCGATAAGGCTGCGGGTGAGGTCATCCTGCATCTGGTGGCCGAACGCATAGTCCGACACGATGAGGAACCAGGTGGACAGGCCCTCCTTCAGGAGCAGCTTCGACGGACCCGCCGTGTTGGCATACGTATCGCGAACCCAGAGGAAGCCGGTTCGCGAACATCCTTCGTTCATCAGCGCCCCCGTCGCCGGGCCGGTGTTCAGCGTGACCCGGCCCTTGTCGGCCGCGACCTTCTGCACCGCCAGCGCCACGGCGGAACTCGTCATGTCGGCGAGCGCCACCACGCCACGCTTGTCGATCCACTCCCGTGCGATGGCAGAGGCGACATCGGGTTTGTTCTGGTGGTCCGACGCGATGATCTCCACCGGGCGGCCCATTACCTGGCCCACCTCGTCTGCCGCCATCTGCGCGGCCACGACGCTGGTGGGGCCGCTATAGTCGGAAAACGGCCCGCTCATGTCCACGAGGACGCCGATGCGGACGGGGTCGGCGGCGCGGGCCACACGGGGCAGCCCGGCCGAACCGGCGGCAGCCAGCCCTGCGAGGCCAAGTGCGCCGCGGCGGGTCACGGCATGGAACACGCTGGTCTCAGCCATGGTCTCCTCCCTTGTTGCTGGCCGCCATCTTGCCGCGGCGGCCCTTGCAGCCTTCCGCGCTACCGGGCGCTGACGAACTTGGTCTTCTGATAGGGCGCCAGGATCTCGGTCCCGCCCTCGGTGCCGTAGCCGCTGTCCTTCCAGCCGCCGAGCGGGACCTCCGGGATGTGCGTCACCACGTCGTTCAGCCCGACCGAGCCGAAGTGCAGCGCGTCCTTCAGCCGGCGCTGCCGGGCGGCGTCGTTGGTGAAGACGTAGGCGGAGAGGCCGAACTCAAGCCCGTTGGCCTGCTCCAGCATCGCGTCCTCGTCGGTGAAGGGCAGGATCGGGACGACCGGGCCGAACGGCTCGGCGCGGAGGATCTCGGCCGCGCCGGGCAGGCCGGTCAGCACGGTGGGCGCGTAGAAGAAGCCGCGGTTGCCGACCCGCTCGCCGCCCGCTGCCACGCTGGCGCCGCGCGTGCGCGCGTCCTCGACCAGGTGCGCGACCGCCTCGACGCGGCGTTCGTTCGCGAGCGGCCCCATCTGGGTGTCCGCGTCCATGCCGTCGCCGACGCGCCAGGCCTTCGCGTGCTCCACCATGCGGGCGGTGAAGCGCTCGCGCACGGGTTCCTCCACGAAGAAGCGGGTGGGGGACAGGCAGATCTGCCCGGCGTTGGTGAACTTGGCGCGCGCGATGAAGTCGGCCGCCTTCTCCGGGTCCACGTCGCCGCAGACCACCGTGGGCGCGTGGCCGCCCAACTCCATCGTCACCGGCTTCATGACCCGGCCAGCCGCCGCGGCCAGCAGCTTGCCGACCGGAATGGAGCCGGTGAAGGTGATCTTGGCCACCTCGGGCGCCGGGATCAGGTGGCCGGAGATCTCCGCCGGGTCGCCGAACACGACGGCGACCGCGGCCGGCGGCACGCCCGCGTCCAGCAGCGCCCTGGCCAGCGCCAGCACCGAGCCTGGCGTCTCCTCCGACGGCTTGCAGATGATCGAGCACCCGGCGCCGAGCGCGCCCGCGAACTTCTTGGCCGCCAACGCCATCGGGAAGTTCCAGGGCGTGAAGGCGGCGACGACGCCGACCGGGTGGGTCTCGATGACGATGTCATTGCCGGCGTCACGGCCTTGCAGCGTGCGTCCGGTGATGCGCCTGGCCTGCTCGCCGCCCCATTCCAGGAACTCGGCGGAACGGATCACCTCCATCCTTGCCTCGGCCAGCGGCTTGCCCTGCTCGCGCGTCAGGGTCCGGGCGGCCGTGTCCAGGTCCGCGCGCAACCGGACGGCGGCGTCCTTCAAGACCGTGCCGCGTTGCCAGGAGGGAACGGACCGCCACTCGCGCAGGCCTCGGGCCGCAACAGCCAATGCCTGGTCCAGGTCCGCCGTCGAGGCGTGGGCGACCCGGCCGATGCTCTCGCCCGTCGCCGGGTTCAGCACGTCCTGGCTGGCGCCGGCAGCGCCCTCGCGCCATTGGCCGTCGATCACCAGGGGGAACTCGATCGTCATGGCTCTCGCCTCCATCGTGGGTCCACGGCCATAGGCAGTCATCTCTGATAGAAGATAAGCGCGGCAAGAATTTGCATTAAATCTCTTATAGCAGAATATCTGCGCCTTGGAAGAGGTGGCGGGTCATAGGGCGGAGAAGGGCGGCGCAATCCCCTCGCGGTTGCCTTGCGAGCTGACGGATCAGGCTGCGCGATAAGCCATACAGGGGTGATCCCTATCAGGAATGGTTGCGCCGCTCGGGCGGGAGCCAGACGCCGGCCTCGGCCAGCAGGTCGAAGACGGGCTTGAGCCGCAACATCTCCTGGGCCGACCAGAGCGGGGTGCGGAACAGGCTCGCCTCGTAGTCGCGGCAGCCGTTGACGATGTTCCAGCCCCAGCCCCAGCGCCCGCCGCTCAGCCGGTCGAGGTGAGAACCGAAGCGGGCAGTCTGCGTGGGGTGCAGGAAGGGCGTGTGCATGGTGGTGAACACGCCCAGGTGCCACGTCGCCATGATGATGGGGGTGGCCAGGATGGCCGCGTGCATCGACGGGTCCTGGAACCCGATCAGCGGGCCTTCGTCGGGGATGGGCGCATGGCCATCCGCACAACCCGCGTTCGCGCAGCCGCTGCCCGGGGCGGAAACGGCCGGTGACGATGGCCAGGCGCAGGCGGTCGGCGACCAGCGAGCGCAGGCTGACAACTTGTCCGGCCACGAGCAGGGCCTCATCGTTCACAGCGTCCACCGGCGTTCCCTCACCGGCGGGGCTTGTCTTACAAGCTTGCAAACAGCCGCTCAATGCCGGGAGGCGGCATGTGACACCGGCCGGCGCCGCGCCTAGAACGGCCCGGAACGTTGGAGAATGACAGCGCATGGGGAGGCCGGCTTCACGGCAGACCGGCCGGCAGGACCCGGTCAGCCAGGCATTCGGCGACCGCGTCCGGGCCATGCGCGACCAGGCGGGGCTGACCCTGGACCAAGTGGCGAAGCTGTCGGGGGTGAGCCGGGCCATGCTGTCGAAGGTGGAGCGGGGGGAGAAGAGCCCAACCATCGGCATCGCCAAGCGGATCGCCCATGCGCTGGAAACGTCGCTCTCGGCCCTGATGGGCGACGAGGGTGCCCAGCGCCGCACCTTCGCCCTGGTGCGGAAGGACCAGCGCCCCGTGTTCCGCGACCCCGGGACGGGGTTCGAACGCTACCTGCTGTCGCCGGTCATGGCGGGGATGCCGGTCGAGGTCGTGCTGCACCGCCTGCCGCCGCGGACGGCGACGGACAAGCTGCCGCCCTATCCCTCCGGCACGAGCAAGCACGTCATCGCGGCGCGGGGCCGGATCGTCGTGGGCACGGCGGATACCGAGACCGTGCTGGAAGAAGGGGATTCGCTGTATTTCGAGGCCGACGTGGAGCACTGGTTCGAGAACCGCACGGGGCGCGCGAGCGAGTACTACCTCGTGATCTCCGCAGGCCCGGCCTACCCGCGTCGGCCTGACGGGACGGCGTAGCAGCCGGCTGAAAGCGCGGCTTCTACCTGCCGTTGGAATGTCCAGCCGGATGCGCTCCAGCGGCCGACCTGGCGTTTCTTCTCTCGAAGAAATCGACGAGGTTTCGCGTGGACCTGATTGCGGACAGGCCGGAACCTTGGCAGTGGCCGGAGACGACCTGGCGCGGCTTGGTCGCCCGGTGCCGGGCCGGACGCCGCCTGCGGCCGGCGGCGTGGAAGGACGGGGCGCGCTGCGCGGTCGCGCTGTCCTTCGACTCCGACCATGGAACCAGCGAACTGCGCGAAGGCGGCAGGTCGATCGGGCGACTGGCCTGGGGCCAGTACGGCAACCGGGTTGGCGTGCCGCGCATCCTCGCGCTGCTGCACCCGAAGGAGCAGCGGCGGATCGTCGCCGAGGGGCACGAGATCGGCATTCACGGCTGGATCCACGAGATGAACTCGATCATCCCCCGTGCCGAGGAGCGCGACCTGATGCTGCGCTCGCTGGATACGCTTGAGGCGGTGACCGGGGCCAGGCCGTACGGCATCCGCTGCCCCTCGGCGAATTTCAGCGAGAGCACTTTGCCGCTGCTCAAGGAACTCGGCATCGAGTACGGCTCCTCGCTCGGCGCCGACGAGGAATGCTACGAGCTGCTGCTCGACGGCGAGCCGACCCGCGTGGTCGAGATGCCGTTCGAGTGGGTGCGCGACGACGCGGTGTGTTTCATGATGAACCGCGCGCAGTCGCTGCGCCCCTACACCCCGCCCGCCGACGTGTTCGACATCTTCCGGCGCGAGCTGGACGCCGCCCACGCCGCATGGCCTCGGTCGCGGCCGGCAGCCCGCTCTCGGTCGAAGCGGGCATCAAGGCGTGGGCGCCGCACTGGGGCGGCTGGGCCGAGCAGGCGCGGCTGCAGGGCAAGAAGGTAAGGTTTGCCCTGCCGAAGGAGGGCGGAATCCTATGGTCCAACCAGCTCCAGTCCAGCATCGGCTCCTCGCCCATGGCGACCGAGCTGGTGCAGCGCTACCTGAACACTTGGCTGTCACCGGAATGCCAGACCGCCTGGCTGAAGGAGGCGCTGATCTCGCCTGCCGTGGACAGCGTGCCGCTCACGGACGAACTGAAGGCCAACCCGGCAACCCTCGGGCCTTCGACCATCGGCACGCGGCTGTTCCGGCTCGACGCCACCAACTTCACCGCGATCCAGGCGCAGATCCAGCGTAACCTCAAGGGCTGATGCTGCGAAGGCTGAACACCGCCATGACCGAGACGGCGGACCAAATGGTTCGGCTCGGCGCGCTGGCGGAGCGCCTGCCAAAGCAGCCCTGACCGTGATCCTGGCGGTGATCTCGCTTTAAGGAGCGGCGGGCGCTGGGGCTGGAACATCGTCAACGGCTACCGCGACTACGAGGCGAGCCTGTTCGGCTTCGACAGGTTGCCGGACAGCAGCCTGCTCTACGACGCCGCCGAGGAAGCCATCGCGGTCATCGAAGCGTTGTGGGACGGCACGCGGCGCACGGAGCACCTGGGACCCAACTTCCGCTCCCACGGCAAGATGAAGGGGCCATACCTGCCGGAGCGTCCCGTCTTCGTCTGCGCCGCCGCGCCCGAGCGCGGGCGCCGGTTCACGGCCACGCATGGCGACGGCATGTTCGCCTCGCCGTCGCTGCTGTCCGAGCTGCCCACGCCTCGGCAGGACCTGGGCCGCCATGCCGCCGCTGCCAGCCGGCCACGGGCGCCCGAAGTCCTGGTCGCCGCCGACCTTCTCATCCGCGACGGCCCCGGGCAGGGCAAGGCATTGTTCGACGACCTGATGGCAAGCCTCGACAACCAGGCCGGCAAGCGATGGACCGGGCAGATCGGGAAACTTCGGAACGAGCGGAAAACGCCATTGAAGCTCCGGTCCTTCGCCGGGACGGTCGCCGAGGTCGCGGATCAGATCATCGACGCGCACGCCCGCTGGGGCTTGAACGGCGTGTTGTTCCGGCGCCCGCTCTGGTCGGCGGACGAATTGCTGCGGTTGGGGCCGGTCTTCGACATCCTCGAACGCGACGGCATCTGGTGCCGGCCGGCGTCGCGCGCCCACTCCTGGTAATGCGGCTGGTGACCCGAACGCAGACGGGACCCGACATGAACCCGACTATCCCAGACCTTTGCGAAACGGTCGGCGGGCAGGCCATGATGCGGCACCTCGAAGAGTTCGCGCGCCGGGTGAAACTATCCGGGTCGCCGGACGAACTCGAGAGCTTCGAGCACCTCCGCAGCCAGCTCGACGGCTATGGGTTCCCTACGGAGCCGATGCTGCATGACGCCTACATCAGCTCCGAGCAGATCTGCGGGGCGCCGGAGCACGGGCACCTGGTTGAAACCGTTCGGTGACTGGCTGTGCGCGAGATCAGGTCCGGGAGGAGCTAGGGTTGGGGTTCGTGAGGGCCAGCGGATCGACGTGGCGGTCGTACTCCTCCCCGGTCAGCAACCCGAGCGCCACCGCGGCCTCGCGCGGCGTCGTGCCGTCCATGAGCGCGCGCCTGGTGATGCGGGCCACGGCGTCGTAGCCCAGCACCGGGTTCAGCGCCGTCGCGGTGACGACCGCGCCATCGACGTTCCGCTGCACCTGGGTGCGGTTCACCTCGATGCCGCCGACCATCCGCACCGCGAACCGCTCCGACACCTCGGCCAGCAGCCGGATCGATTGCAGCAGGTTGTAGGCGATCACCGGCTTGGCCACGTTCAGCTCGAAGCTGCCGGAAGCGCCGGCGACCGTGATGGCGGCGTGGTTGCCGATGACCTGGAAGGCGGCCTGCAGCACCACCTCGGCCACAGTCGGGTTGGTTTTGCCCGGCATGATGGAGGAGGTGAGGCCGTCCGGCGGCAGCAGCAGCTCCCCCAGGCCGCAGCGGGGGCCGGAGCCGAGCAGGCGCAGGTCGTTGGCGATCTTGATCAGCGAGACCGCGAGCACGTTGAGCAGGCCCGACAGCGCCACCAGCTCGTCATGCGCGCCCATCGCCTCGAACTTGCTGGGTGCCGGGGCAAAGTCCAGGCCGGACAAGCGGCTCAGCTCCACGCAGAACGCCGCGTCGAAGCCCCTTGGCGCGTTCAGCCCGGTGCCGACCGCCGTGCCGCCCTGGGGCACCACGCCGAGGCGCGGGATGGCGGCATCGAGCCGTTCGATCGTCGCCCCGACCTGCCGGGCGAAGGCGTCGAAGCCCTGGCCGACCGTCATCGGCACGGCGTCCATCATGTGGGTGCGCCCGATCTTCACGATGGCCGCGAAGGCGCCGGCCTTGGCCGCGAAGGCGTCCCGCAGCGTAGCCAGTGCGGGCAGCAGATGGTCCGTGAGCTGCTGCACGGCGGCGATGTGCATGGTGGTCGGGAAGCTGTCGTTGGAGGACTGCGAGCGGTTGACGTGGTCGTTCGGATGCACCGGGGCGCGGGTGCCGAGCGGCTGTCCCAGCAGCTCGTTGGCGCGGTTGGCGATGACCTCGTTGGCGTTCATGTTGGTCTGGGTGCCGGACCCCGTTTGCCAGACCGGCAAGGGGAAGTGCGCGTCGAACCGGCCTTCCCACACCTCGCGGGCGGCCTGCTCGATGGGTGCGGCGAGCGCCGGGTCGAGTACGCCGAGCGCAAGGTTGGCGCGGATGGCCGCCAGCTTCTGCAGGCCGATGGCGTGGATCAGGCTGGGCGGCAGGCACTCCGGCCCGCCCGCGCCGAACACGTCCAGCGCGCGCCGGGTCTGGGCGCCGTAGTAGCGGTCGGCCGGGATTTCGACAGGCCCGAATGCGTCATTCTCCTGCCGGGTCACCCGCACCTCCGTCGAACTCGCCGCAGAGCTTTGCCACCACCACCGCGGCGATGCTGTTGCCGACCACGTTGGTGGTGGCGACTGCGATCGACAGGAAGCGGTAGATGCCGAAGATGATCGGCAGGCCCTGGATCGGCAGGATGCCCGTCGTGGTGATCGTCGCCGCGAACACGACGAAGCTGCCGCCCGAGACGGTCGCCGCCCCCTTGGACGTGAGCAGCATGACCGCGACGATGCCCAGTTCCTGCTCCCAACTCAGCGGCACCTGGTAGGCGTTGGCAAGGAACACGGTCGCCATTGTCATGAAGATGGCGGTGCCGTCCAGGTTGAAGGCATAGCCGGTCGGCAGCACCAGGCCGACCGACTGCCGCGAGCAGCCGAGCTGCGGCAGGCGTTCGAGCAGGCGGGGCAGCGCGCTCTCGGAGGAGGCGGTGCCGAGGACCAGGTAGATCTCCTCGCGGAGGAACGACAGGAGGCTGAAGACGTTGAGCCCGGCCAGGGCGCAGACCAGGCCGAGCACGGCCACGATGAACACCACGACGGTCGCGTAGAACGACAGCACGAGGTAGGCCAGCGACAGCAGCACCGCCGTGCCGCTGGAGGCGACGGCGAAGGCGATGGCGCCGAAGGTCCCGACCGGGGCGAGCACCATGATGACGTGGATGAACTCGAACAGCGCGTCCGACGCGACGTTCAGCCCGCGCTGCACCGGCGCGCGGCGCGGTCGGGACAGGCGCAGGATGGCGGCGCCGAAGATCAGCGCGATGACCAGCACCTGCAGCAGCTCACCGCGGGCGAAGGCGCCCACGAAGTTGTCGGGGAAGATGGAGAGGATGAAATCCATCGCACCTGGCAGCCCGGCGGTCCCGGTAGGCGCCGGGCCTGTGGCGGCCGGCAGCGTGGTGCCGCGCCCGACGCCCAACAGGTGCGCGGCGACCAAGCCCACGCCGAGGGCGAGGGTGGACACCAGCTCGAAATACGCCAGCGCCACCAGGCCGAGCTTGCCGACCCGGCGGAAGTCCCCGGCCGAGACGATCCCGGCGGCCACGCACAGGAACACCAGCGGCGCGATGGCCGTGCGGATCAGCCGCAGGAAGATGTCGCCCAGGATCTTGCACTGGACCGCGAGCGCCGGCGCCAGCAGGCCGCACGCGATGCCCAACACCATCGCCAGCAGGATCTGCGACCCCAGGCCGCGCCAGGCCGGGGTCTTGCGCGGCACGGCGGCCAGGGCGGCGCTCATGACCCGGTGCGCGGAACCGAACGCAGCACGCGATCCACCATAGCGGGCGCGGCACCCAGGTAGTTCGCGGGGTCCGTCAGGCGCGCGAGGGCGGCAGGATCCAGGTGCGCGGTGATTCCCGGCTGTTGGGCGAGCGCGTCGGCCAGGGTCGAGCCGGTGTCGTGGGCCACGCGGCAGGCGGCATAGACCAGGTCATGCGCGTCCTGCCGGCCCACGTGGGGGGCGAGGCCCATCATGACGGCTTCGGCGACGATCAGGCCGCGGCTCATGCCCAGGTTGCTCCCCATGCGTCCGGCATCGACCACCAGGCCGCCCAGCGCGAACTTCGCCTGGTGCAGCGCGGCGGCGGTCAGCATGAAGCTGTCGGGAATCGCCAGCCATTCCGCGTGCCACGGCCCGGTCGCGCGCTCCAGGTCCTGCACCATCGCGTCGAGCATCAGCCCGGCGTTGCGCTGCACCGCCTTGGAGCAAGCGAGCATCAGCTCCGACGAGATGGCGTTGCGCTTCTGCGGCATGGTGCTCGAGGCGCCGCGGCCGGGCACGAAGGGTTCCTGCACCTCGCCGAACTCGGTCGAGGACAGCAGCATGACGTCGTAGGCCACCTTGCCCAAGGAAGCCGTGATGAGGGCCAGCAGGTTGACCGTTTCGCCGAAACCGTCGCGCGCGACGTGCCAGGTGGCGACGGGCGTGCCCAGGCCCAGCTCCTGCATGAGCGCCTGCTGCACCGCCAGGCCCTGTTCGCCCAGGGAGGCGAGGGTGCCCGCCGCGCCGGCGAACTGCCCCACCAGCACGCGCGGCCGCAACTGCTCCAGCCGCTCGGCATGGCGGTCGAACATGGAGAGCCAGACGGCGGCCTTGTAGCCGAAGGTGATGGGCAGGGCGTGCTGCAGGTGGGTGCGCCCGGCCATGGGCGTGTCGCGGTGACGCCGTGCCAGGTCCGCGAGGATGGCCCGCACCGCCGCCACGCCCGCCTCCACCAGCGCCAGCGCGTCGCGGAGCTGCAGCACCACGGCGGTGTCCATGATGTCCTGCGTGGTGGCGCCCCAGTGCAGCCAGCGCCCGGCGTCGCCGCACTGCGCCGCCACTTGGTGCACCAGCGGCAGGATGGGATAGCCGACGTTGTCCGTCTCGTGCCGCAGCCGGTCCAGGTCGAGTGCCGCCGCATCGGCCTTGGCGGCGATCTGCTCCGCGGCTTCGAGGGGGATCACGCCGCAGCGGGCCTCCGCGCGGGCCAGCGCCACCTCGACCTCGACGTAGCGGGCGATCAGCGCCCGGTCGGCAAAGACCGCGCGCATGGCGGGCGTGCCGAATGCGTCGCGGTACAGTATCGAGTCGATCGCGGTGGCAGCGGATGGAAGGGTCATCGATGCAGTCCGGCGTGGCTGAGGGGAGGCTTAGTTATGTCCGGACATAAAGGCAAGGCTGATTGCGGCGAGGGCGTGGCCCCCCGGCACGCCGGCATCGCGCGCGACCTCAGGGAGGCCATTGCCGCCGGGTCGCTGCAGGTCGGGGCCGTGCTGCCGACGGAGCTGGAGCTGTGTGCCCGCTACGGGGTCAGCCGCCACACCGTCCGGATCGCGCTCGCGGACCTGGCGGAGGCTGGCCTGGTCACGAGGCGCAAGCGGTTCGGCACGGTGGTGCAGGCCGCGCGGCCAAGCCGGAGCTACCGCCAGACCGTCGCTTCGGTGGACGACCTGGTGCAGTACGGGGCGGACCACGTGCGGTCCGTCCGCAGCGCCCGGCCCGTCACGGCCGACGCGGCGCTGGCGCAGGACCTGGCTTGCCCGGTCGGCACGAGGTGGTTCCGCGTTTCCAGCCTGCGCTACGAGCGCGGGACGGGCGGCGTGCCGTTGGGATTGACGGATGTTTACGTGGACCCGGCGCACGCCGAAGTCGGGGCGCTCGCGCGACGCTCACCGGAGCGGCTGATCAGCAGCTTCGTCGCCGAGCGGACCGGGCAGCGCATCGCGCGGATCAAGCAGGACGTCGCGGCGGTGCTGATCGACCGGCGGCTGTCCGCGCTGCTCGCCGTGGACGCCGGCTCCCCCGCGCTGCGCATCGTCCGGCATTACCTGGACGACGCCGGGGCGTTGTTCGTCGGGTCGGTGTCCGTCCATCCGGCCAGCCGGTTCCGGGTTTCCTGCAGCCTGGAGCGCGTCGGCGCAGATTGAGCGCGGTTGGCCGAACAAGGGCCGATCAAGCCCGGCCCGCTGCCCGGCGATCATGATCGCCGCTGCGTTGGTGTTGCCGGACACGATGAGCGGCATGACCGAGGCATCCACCACTTGCAAGCCGGACACGCCCTTCACCCGCAGGCGCCCGTCAACCACGGCACGGTCGTCCGGACCCATGCGGCATGTGCTCGTGGGATGGAAGATCGTCGAGGTGATGGCGCTCGCCCCGGCGGTGGTCTCCTCGCCGCCGTCGAGCGACGGGCCTGGCTTGAACTCCTGGGCCGCGAAGGGCCGGAAGGCGGGGGCGCCGACCACGCGGCGCATACCCCTGATGCCGGCGACCGCGGCAAGGCGGTCGGCCTCGTTGTCGAGAAGGTTGAGCCGGGGCCTCACCCTGCCTGAACTCCACGGCCTCGGCCCGGCGCACCGGAGCCGCCTGACCTGCGCGCCCGTCCGCACCGTGAGGTTGGGACGCTTCAGCGCGGGCCGCAGGAGGGCGCGGGACGTGCTCTCGCGTCGTCCGTTCCGTCGCGTGACCTGGAAGAGGCCCACGCCCCCGCTCTCGCCGCCGTTGAAGTCGCCGTCGGCGGAATGCCTGTCTCGACCGCGGCCTTGCGGAACACGTCGAGGCTCTCCCAGGAGGCGCGCAGGTCGTCCACGCCCAACCCGCCGCCCGTGCCGTGCGCGGCGCTCGGTCCCCGCACCTGGTCCTCCGACCGCTTGAAGCATGGAGGCACGTCCTGCCAGCCCCGGCTCCGGTCCCGTCCGGTGGCGCCAGTCGGCGCGCGGATGGTCGAAGTTGAAGAGGGAGCCGGCCGGGATGTGCAGCCAGGGATGCCGGTCCCGTCCGCCCGCTTCCAGCAGGCCCGCGCGGATGGCCGGGTCGGCGGACAGCCGGTTGGCGAGCACGCACCCGGCCGGCCCCGCGCCGATCGCTACGTAGTCGAAGCGGCCGCTCGTGCCATGGACCGATGCTGACGTCGAAGCCTCCCGGGGCAGCACTTGGCGCGGAACTCCACGCCTGGCTTGCCCTACACCAATGAAACGAACGAGCAACACCAACGGTCCCTTGCCTTGCCCCTTCGTCATCGCGAGCCGCCTTGGCGGCATGGCGATCGAGGGGCCGCAAGCGCGCCGCCCGGCCCCTGGATCGCCGCGTCGCTGCCCTCCTCTCAATGACGATGGAAGCAAACGGCCGTTGGTATGACAACAAGCAATGCCGCAATCCCTTCCCTTATTGCATCGAAACAAGGGAAGGCATGAGGGTCATGACCTCACCGTCCTACATCGCCAGGTAACGGCTGCGGACGTCGGCATTCTCCCGCAGCCCCGCAATGCCGTCGCGGTAAACGACGCTGCCCTTGTCGATCACGACGGCGTCCGAGGCGATGCCCAGGCAGAAATGCATGTTCTGCTCGGCCAGCAGCACCGTCGCTCCCTGGGCGCTCAGGCCGCGCAGCAGGTCGCCGATCGACTGCACGACGATGGGCGCCAGGCCTTCGCTCGGCTCGTCCAGCAGCAGCACGGTGGGATTGCCCATCAGCGCCCGCCCGATGGCCAGCATCTGCTGCTCGCCGCCAGAGAGCCGCCCCGCCGCCCGGGCGCGCAGCCGCTCCAGCAGCGGCAGGTCGCGCCAGATCCGCGCGAGGGTCCATGCGTCCTCGCCCGCCGGGCCTTTCTTGGCGGCGATCAGCAGGTTGTCCTGCACGCTGTGATCCGGGAACACCTGCCGGTCCTCCGGCACGTAGGCGAGGCCGAGCCGGGCCAAGGCGTGCGGCCGGGCCTGCGTCGTGTCCTGCCCGGCGAAGCGGATGCGCCCGGCGCGGGCGGGCAGGAAGCCGGCGACGGCCTTCATCGTGGTGCTCTTGCCCGCGCCGTTGCGGCCGAGCAGCGCCAGGGTCTGCCCCTGCCGCACCTGCAGCGCCATGCCGAACAGCACCTGGCTGGCGCCGTAGCAGACGTCCAGTCCCTCGATCTCCAGCATGGCGGTCACGCGGCGTGCTCCTCGGCGCCGAGATAGGCGCGGATCACCTCCGGGTTGGCGCGGATCTCGTCAGGCCGGCCCTGCGCCAGGACCCGGCCGTAGCACAGCACCCGGATGGTGTCGGAGATGCGGAACACGATGTCCATGTCGTGCTCGATGAACACCAGCGTCAGCCGCTGGCGCTCCCACAGCCGCTGCACCCGCGCGATCATCTGCCAGCGTTCCTCCGGCCCCATCCCGGCGGTCGGCTCGTCCAGCAGCAGGACGGACGGCTCCAGCGCCAAGGCCAGCGCGATGTCCAGCAGCTTCTGGTCGCCGTGCGACAGCGCGGAGGAGGGCAGGTCGGCCACGTCCGCCAAGCCGAGCATGTCCGCCACTTCCAGCGCCCGCGTCCGCGCACCCGGCGGCGGGGAGCGGCGGCCGAGCCCGGCCCATTGCCCCCGGTGCGCCGCCACCGCTGCCTGCAGATTCTCCGCCACCGTCATGCTGGGGAAGAAGCTCGCCACCTGGAACGCCCGCCCGATGCCACGG
>CAXTTB010000025.1:0-8802 GCA_964246905.1 uncultured Acetobacteraceae bacterium
CAAGCAGCTGAGGCCCGCGGCATCCAGCCAGCCCCGGCGTCCGAAGCGGCGGCGGTCCCGGGCCGGGCCGCGACGGCGCTGGTCGAGGGGGCGCGGGTCACGGTCGGCAGCCCCGGTTACGCTGCGGAGCAGGGTGCGGACCTGTCGGGTTTCGCCGCCGACATCGCCACCTTCGAGGACGCCGGCAAGACCGCCGTCGTCGTGCTCCGCGACGGCCGCGCCCTCGGCGTGCTGGCGCTCCGCGATGAACCCCGGGCGGATGCGCGCGACGCCGTGGCCGCGCTGCGCCGCATGGGCGTGGCCTCGGTCATGCTGACCGGCGACAACGAACGCACCGGGCGGGCGGTGGCCGGGGCGCTCGGCCTGGAGGTGCGGGCCGGGCTGCTGCCGGAGCAGAAGCTGCGGGAGATCGAGGCGCTGAAGGCGCGCGGCCCCGTGGTGATGGTCGGCGACGGCATCAACGACGCGCCCGCCCTGGCTGCGGCCAGCGTCGGGGTCGCGATTGGCGGGGGCACGGCGGTGGCGCTGGAGACTGCCGACGCGGCGTTGCTGCATGGGCGGGTTTCGGGCGTCGTCGAGCTGGTGGCGCTGTCGCGCGCCACCTTGTCCAACATCCGGCAGAACGTGGCGGTGGCCGTGGGCCTCAAGCTGGTGTTCCTCCTGACCACGCTGGCCGGGGTGACGGGCCTGTGGCCGGCGATCCTCGCCGACACCGGGGCGACCGTGCTGGTGACGCTGAACGCGCTGCGCCTGCTGGGGTGGACGGCCCCGACGAAGCCATGCTGACGCGCGCCGACCTCGAACGGCTGGACCGGCACGACCCGCTCGCGCCGTTCCGCGGGCGCTTCGCCCTGCCGCCCGGGGTCATCTACCTCGACGGCAACTCGCTCGGGCCGCTGCCGCGGGCAACGCCGGGGCGCGTCGCGGAAGTGGTGACGCAGGAATGGGGGGAGGGGCTGATCCGGAGCTGGAACGACGCCGGCTGGATCGGCCTGGCCGCCCGGGTGGCGGACGGGATCGCGCGGCTGGTCGGTGCTGTGCCGGGCAGCGTCGCGGTTGCGGACTCCACCTCCGTCAACCTGTTCAAGCTGCTGGGCGGGGCCTTGGCGCTGCGGCCGGGGTGCCGGGCCATCGTGTCGGAGCGCGACAACTTCCCGACCGACCTTTACGTGGCGCAGGGCCTGGCGGCCTTCTTGGGCGGACAGCACACCGTCCGTCTCGTGGAACCCGGCGGCGCCTTGGACGCCATCGACGGGGACACGGCGGTGGTGATGCTGAGCCACGTCAACTACCGCACCGGCGCGATGCACGACATGGCGGGCGTCACCCGCGCGGCGCAGGACCGGGGCGCGCTCGTGCTGTGGGACCTGGCGCATTCGGCCGGGGCGATGCCGGTGGACCTTTCGGCGGCGGACGCCGACTTCGCCGTGGGCTGCGGCTACAAGTTCCTCAACGGCGGACCCGGCGCGCCCGCCTTCCTCTACGTGGCACCACGGCTGCACGCGGCGCTGCGCCTGCCGATCACGGGATGGCTGGGCCACGCGGCGCCCTTCGCGTTCGAGGCCGAGTACCGCCCGGGACCCGGCCTGATGCAGGCCACCGTCGGCACCCCGCCGATCCTCAGCCTCGCGGCGCTGGATGTCGGGGTCGGCTTGGCGCTCGAGGCGCCGCTGTCCGACGTGCGGGACAAGTCGGTCCGCCAGGTGGCCCTGCTGGCGGCGATGATCGAGCAGGCCGCGCCCGGGCTGTTCCGCCGGATCACGCCGGAGAACCCGGCGCGGCACGGCAGCCAGCTTTGCCTGTCGCATCCGGACGCCTATGCCGTCATGCAGGCCCTGATCGGCCGCGGCGTGATCGGCGATTTCCGCGCGCCAGACATCCTGCGGTTCGGCATCACGCCGCTCACGCTCGGTTACGCCGAGTTGTGGGACGCGGCGGCGGTGCTTGGCGACATCATGGCCGAGGGCGCCTGGCGCGACCCGCGCTTCGCCGTGCGCCGGGCGGTGACGTAGCCGCCCGGCGGGTCAATCCCCGCCCAGCACGCTTTCTGCCGGACGGGCCATGTCGGGCGCGGATGCGTTCGCTGCCGGCTTGGCCAGGAACTCCTTGTCGAGCGTGAAGGTGATCGGACGGCGCTGCTTGCGCCCGCGCTTGAGCAGACCGCCCTTGGACGCCGCGGCATAGACCGCCGTCTTTGCCCAGACCGAGGGGCCGGACACGGTGCGCGTGGGCTTGACCTTCAGCTTGTCCCGCAGCAGGCCGTTCGCGCCGTTGACGAACAGGTTGCGGCGGATCTCGGGGGTGAAGTACTCGATGGTCATGGACACGCTGAGTTCGTCCGCGTTCTCGATCCGGTGGGGCATGTTGAGCGGCCACTGCGCCATCTCGCCGGGCCGCAGGTCGATGCACTGAGCGTAGTCCTCGTACCACTTCTCGTACTGGATGCCGGTTTCGTTGTTGTAGAGGATCACGTTCTCCAGGGTTTCCGGCGTCAGGAACGGCGGCTCCTTGGGATACAGGTACACGCGCTTGCTCCCGGCGATCTGCCAGAGCGTTTGGCCCGCCGTGTCGAAGTGGTAGTACACCTGGGCGCGCGGCGAGGAGATCAGGATGCCGTTGATGCGCTTGAACGTGTTGAACCCGGGGATGCGGCCCTCAAGCTCCCCGAAGATCTCGTCCAGCAGCTTGCCGTATTGCGGGTCGATCTCGTTCACGCGCAGCAGGTTGAGCCAGATGCGCCCGCTGGCGATGGCGTCCATGACCTCCATGCCGCTGAGCTTGCCCATCTCCCCTTCGCGCCACAGCTTGCGCTCGTTCGGACGTCCGGTTTCGATCAGCATGTAGTTGGATTTCGGCGCGGCCTCGATCAGGCGGGCCAGCGCCGGGCGGCTGAACAGCTCGTGCTGGTGCAGCCGGTGCTTGAGGCGCAGCGGCACGTTGCCCCACAAAGCCGAGTGCTCCGGCTTCCAGGCGGTGAAGATCGGGTCGGTCATAAGCAAGCTCCAGCGGGTCCGCGTCGATGCTGCATACATGAAAACAGGGCGGAAAGCGAACGAACTTTCCTGAACCCAATGGCCCGGGCTGGATGCGGGCGGCTCACCGCCAGGCATCCAGCACCATCGCCGCGCCCTTCTCCGCGATCATCACCGTGGGCGCGTTGGTGTTGCCGTTGACGTGGGTGGGCATCACGGAGGCGTCGATCACCCGCAGCCCGTCCAGCCCGCGCACCCGGAGCTGCGGATCGACCACCGACGCCGGGTCGCCGCCCATGCGGCAGGTGCCGATGAAGTGGTGGGTCGTGTTGGACGCCTCGCGGATGCTGGCGGAGAGGCGCGCGTCGTCGTCCGCGACCGCCTGGCCCGGCATGATCTCGTGGTCGATGAGGCGGCGGACCGCCGGGTTGCGGAGGATGGCGCGCAGCCGCCTTGTGCCCTGCATCAGCACCGGCATGTCGCCGGGGTCGCTGAAGTAGCGGGGTTCGATCACCGGCGGGTCGGCCGGGTCGGCGGAGCGCAGGCGCACGGCGCCGCGGCTCGCCGGGCGGCCCTGGCGCACGGTGACGGTGAAGCCTTCCCGGTCCGGCAGCATCCGCCCGCCCTCCGGCAGCAGGCCCATGCACAGGCCCATCTGCAGGTCCGGCACGTCCAGGCCGTCATGCGAGCGGAAGAAGCCGCCGGTGGGGAAGGAGGTGCTGCCCAGGATGCCGCGGCGGCCCAGGGCGTAGGCCAGCACCGCGCCCGCGCCGCGCACCGGCCTGGTGTGGGCGTAGGCCGTCACCGGCTCCGTGCAGGCGTAGTTCATGCGGTAGGACACGTGGTCCCGCAGGTTGGCCCCGACGCCGCCCCGGTCGAGCCGCACGGGGATGCCGTGGCCGGCCAGGGCGTCCGCCGGGCCGATGCCGGACAGCATCAGCAGCTTGGGCGAGTTGAACACCCCGGCGGCCAGCAGTGTTTCCCGGCCCGCCCGGATCTCCAGCGTCTCGCCATGGCGCGCCACCGCCTCCGCCCCCACCACGCGCCGCCCGTCTAACAGCAGGCGGCGGCACTCGGCGTGGGTGAGCACCGTGAGGTTCGGGCGGCGGCGGGCGGGCTTAAGGTAGGCCGAGGCCGTGCTCCAGCGGCGTCCGCGGCGGATGGTCACGTCGTAATGGCCGAAGCCTTCCTGCGAGGCGCCGTTGAAATCCACGCCGACCGGGTAGCCCTCCGCCGCCGCGGCGGCCAGGAAGGCGTCGCAGACCGGCGGCACCGGGCGGCTCCGCGACACGTGGAGCGGGCCGTCGCCGCCGTGGTGCTCGTCCGCCCCGCGCTCGCTGCGCTCGGCCCGGCGGAAGAACGGCAGCACGTCGCCGTAGGACCAGCCCTCGCAGCCCGCCTGCCGCCAGTCGTCGTAGTCGCGCGGGTGGCCGCGGGTGTAGATCATGCCGTTCAGCGTGCTGGTGCCGCCCAGCACCTTGCCCCGGTACAGCGGCACGCTGCGCCCGGCGAGGCCGGCCTCCGGTTCGCTGCGGTAGCCCCAGTTGACGCGCGGCGTGGCCAGCACGCGGCTGACGGCGCCGGGCACGTGCAGCAGGGGATCGCGGTCGGAGCCGCCGGCTTCCAGCAGCACGACGCGGCGCGCCGGGTCCTCCGACAGCCGGTTGGCCAGCACGCAGCCGGCGGAGCCTGCGCCGATGACCAGCACGTCGCAGGCGATGGACCGGGCGGGATGTCGCATCGGCCGACGATGGCCTTGCCCCGCGCTCCGCACAAGGCCACCCTGGACCGCTCCACGGAACGCCACCGCATTCGGAGACGGATGATGCCACGACAGGAGAAGGCCATGGACGGGCCAGAGCGACAGCACGCCCGCGGCGCGGACCCGGCGGCGCGCGACCTGCGCGCCGAGGCCGGGGCGGTGCTGCAGGTGGAGAAGCACGACTACACCGACCTCCGCCCGAACGGCCGGGCGCCGGCGCAGGGCATGGCCGGGTTCGACCCGGTCTATACCGACATCGTCGATTACATCATCCGCTGCACCCACCGGATCTGGGACGAGAAGAACATCGGGCTGATCTACAGCCACTACGCCCATAACGCCGTCGTGTATTCCGCTCTGGGCACCAGCTACTCGCGGGAGGAGGTCGTGCGCGCCACGGTGCAGCGCATCGCCGAGTACCCGGAGCGGCGCGGCCTCGGCACCCAGGTGGTCTGGGGCGGCAACGACGTGGACGGGTTCTACACCTCGCACCTCATCACGAGCGTCGGGCGGTTCACAGCACCCGGCCCCTATGGGATGCCGACCGGCAAGACGTTCTACTCCCGCGCCATCGCCGACTGCATGGTGTACCGGAACCGCATCTACCGGGAATGGCTGGTCCGCGACACGATGGGGCAGTTGCTGCACCTGGGCGTCGATGCCGAGGCCGTGGCGGCGAAGATGGCGGCGGAGCAGGCGGCGCGCGGCGTCACGGCCCCGGCCTTGGGCGACACGTCCCGGCTGCTCGGCCAGGAGCCGCCGGCCGAGCGCATCGACGCCTCCATCGCCGGCACGGAGGCGGAGGCGGCGCTGCTGCAGACGCTGCACGAGGTGTGGAACTGGCGCATGTTCGGCCGGGTGCGGGAGGCGTATGCGCCGCAGGCGGCATGGCATGGCCCGCGGATGCGCGACCTGCACGGCCCGGCGGCGATCACGCAGCAGCTCCTGAGCCTGCTGGCGATGATCCCGGATGCCTCCTGGACGCCGCACCACGTCTGCTCCGTCGATCCGTCGAACGAGGGCGGCAGCAAGCTCGCGGTGCGCTGGACGCTGGACGGGCACCACACCGGCTGGGGCGTGCTGGGGGCGCCCACGGGCAAGCCGCTGATGGTGATGGGGATGTCGCAGTTCCACTTGAAGGGCGGGCGCATCGTCGAGGAGTACACGCTGTGGGACGAGCTGGCGCTGCGGGTGCAGCTCAAGCTGCCGCCTGCGTAACGTCCGCGTCGTGGCCGGTCGAGGCCCTTGCGGAGCCGGGCCGGCGTTGCAAGAGTGCGGGCGATGAGCACAGACCTGTCAGCGGCTCCGGCGGCGTCCAAGGGCGATGCGATCCTGCAGGCGCGCGGGATCGTCAAGCGGTTCGGCCATGTCGAGGCGCTGCGCGGCGCGGACTTCGACGCCTATGCCGGGGAGGTCACGGCCTTGATCGGCGACAACGGCGCGGGCAAGAGCACGCTGGTCAAGATCCTGTCCGGCGTGTACGGGCCGACGTCCGGGCAAATGACGGTGGACGGCGCCCCGGTGTCGTTCGCCTCGCCCTCCGACGCCCACGCCATCGGCATCGAGACGGTGTACCAGGACTTGTCGGTGTGCCCGGACCTCAGCCCGTCCGCCAACATGTACATGGGGCGGGAGGCGCTGCGCCCGGGGCTGCTGGGCCGGCTCGGCTTCCTGGACAACGCCACCATGCGGCGGGAGAGCGCGGTCGCGTTCCAGAAGCTCAAGGTCTCGCTCAAGGACATGGACGCGCCCATCGCCAGCCTGTCGGGCGGGCAGCGGCAGAGCGTCGCGATCTGCCGGGCGGCGATGTGGGCCAAGCGCGTGGTGTTCATGGACGAGCCGACGGCGGCGCTCGGCGTCGTGCAGACGGCGCGCACGCTGGACCTGGTGCGCCGCATCCGCGATACCGGCGTCGCCGTCGTGCTCATCAGCCACAACATGCGCGACGTGATCCAGGTGGCGGACACGGTGGAGGTGCTGCGGCGCGGGCGGCGGATCGCGTCGATGCGGAACCAGGGCATCACCGTGCCGGACCTCGTGGGCGCGATGACCGGGGCGCTCGACGAGGCGCCGGACGCCGAGCAGGGGGTTGCGGCATGAGCGGGGACGCGGCGCTCCCGCAATCGGCGGCCGGGGCGGACGCGCCGGGGTTGCTGGCGCCGCAGGGGCTGGGCCGCAGGCTCAAGGCGGCGGCGTCGTCCTCGCCCTTCTACATGGGCGTCATCCTGCTGCTGCTGGTCGCGTTCTTCTCCTTCCTGCACCCGGCCACTTTCGCCAGCAGCTACAACATCCGCAACATCTTCCTCGACGCCTCCGTGCTGCTGATCCTGGCGGTGGGCACGACCTACATCATGATCGCCGGCGGGTTCGACCTGTCCATCGGCTCCGTGCTGGTGTTCTCGGGCGTGGTCGCGGCGCAGGTGATGCTGCAGTTCGGCACCGACAGCCTGCTGACCGTCGGCCTCGGCTTCGTCGTGGCGCTGGCGTGCGGGGCGGCGTGGGGCGTGTTCAACGGGTTCTGCATCACCCGGCTGCGCGTGTCCGCGCTGATCTCGACGCTGGGCACGATGGGGGCGGCGCTCGGCGCGGCCTACCTGGTCACGGACGGCAGCGACATCCGCACCGTGCCGAACGCGCTGATCGCCCTGGGGCATGGCTCGGTGGGCGGGGTGCCGTGGCTGGTCGTCATCACCGCGGCGGTGTCGGTGGTGGGCGGCGTGGTGCTGCACATGACCCGGTTCGGCCGGCACACCTTCCTCGTCGGCTCCAACCCGGAGGGGTCGCGCCGGGCGGGCATCAACGTGTCCGGGCATCTGCTGAAATTGTACGCGCTGAGCGGGCTGCTGGCCGGGTTCGCGGCGATGCTGTCGCTGGGCCGCTTCTCCACCACGACGCTGGAGGGCCACGCGAACGACCCGCTGGAGGCGATCACCGCGGTCGTGCTGGGCGGCACGGCGCTCACCGGCGGGCGCGGCACCATCATCGGCACGGTGGTCGGCGTGTTCATCCCGGCCGTGCTGGCCAACGGCTTCATCATCATGGGCATCCAGCCGTTCTGGCAGATGGTGGTGATCGGCTTCGTCGTGATCGCCGCGGTCTATGCCGACCAGATCAAGCGGCAGAAGGGCGAGCGCCTCTAAATCCGCTGAACGCCACGAAGAAGGACCGCCCATGCGCCCGACCCTCGCAGCCCTGCTCCTTGCCGCCGCGGCGGCGCTGCCCGTCCCGGCATGGGCCGAGAAGCCCTACAGGATCACCTACATCCAGGGCGTGACCGGCAACCCCTTCTACATGTCGGTGTCCTGCGGCGGGGCGGAGGCGGCCAAGCGCCTCGGCGTCACGTTCGAGGCGCAGGGGCCGCAGCAATACACCCCCGCTTTGCAGATGCGCGTGCTGGACGCGGTGATCGCGGCGCGGCCGGACGGCATCCTGTTCACGGCCGATGACCCGGTGGCGCTCACCGCGACGCTGCTGGACGCCAAGGAGCGCGGGATCAAGATCCTCTCCATCGACGGCGACGTGAAGGACCTGAGCGTCGCGGTGTCCAACATCCAGTCCGACAACTTCGACGGCGGCGGGCAGGCCGCGAAGAAGCTGGCGGAGCTGATCGGCGACAAGGGGGAGGTGATGGCGCTGATGAACTCGCCCGCCGCCAACGTGGCGCAGCAACGGCTGCAGGGGTTCCAGGAGGAGCTTGCCAGGCATCCGGGCATCAAGTTCCTCGGCGTGCAGTACAGCAACAACCAGACGGCGAAGGCGGCGTCGATCGTCACCTCGACGGTCGCGGCGCACCCGGACCTCGCCGGGGTGTTCACCATCACCACCAACAACACGGAGGGGGCGGCGACCGGCGTGCGCGAGGCTCAGCGGGAGGGCAAGATCGCGATTGTCGGGTTCGACACGTCCGACCCCATCGTCGAGGCGATCCGCAAGGGGATCGTCGCCGCCGACATCGTGCAGTACCCGTACCGCGTCGGCCAACTCGGGGTCGAGATGATGGTCGCGGGGGGGGGGGGGGGGGGGGGGGGGGGGGGGGGGGGGGGGCGGCGGGCGGGGGGGGGGGCGGGG
>CAXTTB010000025.1:8812-16681 GCA_964246905.1 uncultured Acetobacteraceae bacterium
CCCCCCTCGGGGTGGCGTCTTTGGGGCGGGGCCGGCCCCCCCCCCCCCGGCCCCCCCCCAGGTCCATACGCCGTTCGTCGTTGCCACCCCGGCGAACATCGACACGCCGGAGGTGCAGAAGTACATCTACCGGACGAACTGCCGCTGAGACCGTCGTGGAAACGGGGCGCGGCGTGTCCGCGCCCCGGCCGGTCAGCTATGGGTGCCCGGAGCGACCGCCTGCCCGTTCTGGCCGGCAGCAGGATGTTGCGCGGGCGTCGGAGCCGCGACCTGCTGGGCAGGCTGCGGGGTCGTCTGCTGCACCATGCCGCCGCTCTGGTTTTCCGCGCCCCAGCCGTAGTTGACCTTGGGTTCCTGTGCCGGCGGCGCCACCGCGTCGGATTCCAGGCCGTAGGCGCGCTTGAACACCGGCGCCGGCCCTGGATAGGCCACCCCGTCGCCATTGCCGGCGCCATACGACCAACTGACCTTGGTGGGCGCCGTTCCCGGGTCCACGGTGGTGCATCCAGCTAAAGCGGCCAGCGCCGCGACGGCAACGAGACTGCGCATCGAAATCCTCCGTTATTGAATGCTGCCGGCCTGATTTCCTTCCGGCGATTCCGAGATCGTGGACACCGGCATCGTGAACTTCCAATGATAATTCGTCATGACGCCAATGAATGGCGTTCATTCCGCAACGGGTGGTTGCCTAGGGGCAGGAGAGCCGGCGATGACGAACTTCGCGAACATCGACCTGAACCTCCTCCGCGTGTTCGACGCCTTGTTCGAGGAGCGGAGCGTCACCCGGGCGGGCAGCCGGCTGCACGTCACCCAGTCCGCCGTGAGCCATGCGCTCGCCCGGCTGCGCGACATCCTGGGTGACGAGCTGTTCATCAAAAGCCCGGACGGCATGACGCCGACCGCCAAGGCGCGGGCGGTCGGGCCGCGCTTGCGCGCCGGGCTGCTGCAGTTGCAGGCGGCCCTCACAACCGATGCGTTCGACCCGGCGACGGCGGAGTACCACTACACGGTCGCTGCCGACGCCTACGCCTGCGCCGTCCTGCTGCCGGGCGTCGTCGGGCGCATCCGCGCGCTGGCGCCGGGGATCGAGGTCCGGGTCACGCCGGGCGTCGCGGACATCGCGGAGGCGCTCGACACCGGACGGGTCGATGTGGCCGTCTCAAGCTATGGCCGGGTGCCGGAGCGCCTGGGCCTGCGCGCGCTGCTGCGCGACCGGCTGGTCTGGGTGCTGCGCGCCGATCACCCGCTGGCCCAGGAGCCGCTGACGCTGGAGCGCCTGGCCAGCCTGCCGCACCTCGTGCGCGCTTTGGCGGACGAGCGCACGGAGACGATGGACGGCATGGTCGTGGAGCATGGCCTGGAGCGCCGGGTGGCGCAGGACGGCGACGGCGCGCTGATCGACGCGCTGGCCGGCATCGGCCGGCAGCGCCAGGTGCGGCTCACCGTGCCGAGCACCCACATCGCGCTGGCGATGGTGGGAGAGACCGACCTTGCGGCCCTGGTGCCGTTGCGCATGGCGGCCGGATGGGCGGAGCACTACGGGCTGAAATGGATGGAGCCGCCTTACCCCGGCCCGGAAACCCAGCTTTCGATGGTATGGCACCTCGGGCTGGGCAGCGACCCGGCGCTGAAGTGGCTGCGGGACGTCATCGCCGGGGTCGCGGACCAGATCTGAGGCTGGCTGGCGGCAGCGTGTTCACGTTATTGTGGGCAGGCATGGCGTTGGCCTGATCGGTGCGTAGTGACGAAGGCTGTCCTGGCCTCGGATGTGGAGCTTCATGAAGACTTCCTACGCCCTGGCGCTCGGCGCCGTCCTGGTGATCGGCGGCGGCTATGGCGGGTGGCGCGCGTTCTCCGGGCAGGGCAGGCAGGACCAGCCGGCGCAGCCGCCGCCGGTGCCGGTGACGGTGGCGGAAAGCAAGGCTGCCGATGTGCCGGTCTATCTGCGCGGGATCGGCACCGTGCAGGCGCTCAACGCGGTGGAGGTGCATCCCCAGGTCGGCGGCGTGCTGGTGGGCGTGCCGGTGCGGGAAGGGCAGGACGTGAAGCAGGGCGACCCGCTCGCCGTCATCGACCCGCGCCCCTACAAGGCCGCGCTCGACAAGGCGCAGGCGCAGTTGCAGCAGGACCAGGCGCAGCTTGACAACGCCCAGGCCGACTTCAAGCGGTACTCGAACTTGGTCCGCAACGACTTCGCGTCCCGCCAGCAGGTCGATACCCAATCATCCACGGTGTCCCGGCTCCAGGGCGTGATCGCCGCCGACAACGCGGCCATCGAGGACGCGCGGCTGAACCTGGGCTTCTGCGTGGTCCATGCCCCGATGGACGGGCGGGTCGGGCTGCGCCGGGTCGATCCCGGCAACCTGATCCAGGCCAACAGCTCCGGCGCCGGCATCCTGCTGGTGGTGCAGGTGCATCCCATCGCCGTGGTGTTCACCCTGCCGGAAACCGACCTGCCGCGGGTGCGGCAGGCAAGCGTGCATGGCCCGCTCACCGTGCTGGCCGACAGCTCGGACGGGCGGGACGAGCTGGCGCGCGGCACGCTGCTGACGCCGGACAACGCGGTGAACGCATCGAGCGGCACGATCCAGTTCAAGGCGACGTTCCCGAACACCGAGGACCAGCTCACGCCGGGCGGGTTCATCAGCACGCGGCTGCTGATCGATACCCTGCACGGCGTCACGGTGCCGCACGACGCGGTGCAGCATGGGCAGCAGGGCCTGTATGTCTTCACGGTGAAGCCGGACCAGACGGCGGACCGGCGCGACATCCAGCTCGGCTACGACGACGGCAAGGTGGCGCTGATCGCCAAGGGGGTCGAGGCGGGCGAGCAGGTGGTCGTCAGCGGCCAGACCCGCGTCGGCCTCGGCACCCGCGTCAACCCGCAGACGCCCTCGAACGCCCAGGCCCAAGGCGGGCCATCCTCAAGCGACCAGCCCCGGAGCGCCCAGCGTTGAGCATCTCCAGCCCGTTCATCCGCCGTCCCATCGCGACCTCCCTGATGGTCGCCGCCATCTTCCTGGCCGGCGCCGCCGCGTACCCGTTCCTGCCGGTCTCGCCGCTGCCCGCCGTCGAGTTCCCGACCATCTCGGTGACAGGCTCCTACCCCGGCGCCAGCCCGGCCACCATGGCGACCGCGGGCGCGACCCCTTTGGAAACCCAGTTCGGCCAGATCCCGGGGCTGGCGCAGATGACGTCGGTGAACGTCATGGGCAACTCGCAGATCACCTTGCAGTTCGACCTGGCCCGCAGCATCGACGCCGCCGCGGTCGATGTGCTGGAGGCGATCAACGCCGCCGGCGGGCAGTTGCCCAAGGACATCCCGAACCCGCCCACCTTCCGCAAGACCAACCCGGCCGACGCGCCCATCCTCATCATCGCCGTGCGCTCCGACACGCTGCCGATGCCGGAGGTGGATGCGGCGGCCGAGAACATCCTGGCGCAGCAGCTCAGCCAGGTGAGCGGCGTGTCCCAGGTGCTGGTCGGCGGGCAGCAGACGCCGGCGGTGCGGGTGCAGGTGGACCCGGCGCGCCTCGCCGGCCTCGGCCTCACGCTCGAGGACGTGCGGAACACGCTGACCCAGTCCACCGCGAACCAGCCGAAAGGCTCGGTGGACGGGAAGACCCAGTCCTACACGGTGTATGCCAACGACCAGCGCACCCACGCCGAGGAGTACAACAACGCCATCATCTCCTACCGCGACGGCGGCGCCGTACGGGTGCGGGATGTGGGCAAGGCTATTGACGGCCCGCAGAACCGCGAGCTGACGGCCTGGCAGGACAACAAGCCGGCCGTGCTGCTGCTGGTGTTCAAGCAGGCCGGCGCCAACGTGATCAACACGGTGGACGCGATCCGGGCCAGGCTGCCGCAGCTCGTGCGCAGCGTGCCGGCGGACGTGAAGGTCGATATCGTGTCCGACCGCACGCAGACCATCCGCGCCTCCGTGAGCGACGTGGAGTTCACGCTGGGCCTGTCCATCGCGCTCGTGGTCGCGGTGATCTTCGTGTTCCTGCGCAGCGTCTGGGCGACGGTGATCCCGAGCGTCACCATCCCCATCGCGCTCGTCGGCACGCTGGGCGTCATGTACCTTTGCGGGTTCAGCCTCGACAACCTCAGCCTGATGGGCCTCACCATCGCGGTCGGCTTCGTGGTCGATGACGCCATCGTCATGCTGGAGAACATCGTCCGCTACGTCGAGGACGGGCTGTCGCCGATGGACGCGGCGCTGAAAGGCGCGGGCGAGATCGGCTTCACCATCGTCAGCATCAGCATCAGCCTGGTCGCGGTGTTCATCCCGCTGCTGCTGATGGGCGGCATCGTCGGGCGGCTGTTCCGCGAGTTCGCGGTGACGGTCTCCATCACCATCGCCGTCTCCGCCATGGTGTCCCTCACGCTCACGCCCATGATGGCGTCGCGCTTCCTGACCTCCGAGCACCATCAGGAGCATGGCCGGGCGTACAAGGCGGTCGAGGCGGTGTTCGACGCGATGCTGCGCTTCTATGAGCGCACGCTGGACGTGGCGCTGCGCTTCCAGTTCGTGACCCTCATGGTGTTCTTCGCGACCGTCGCCACCACCGCCGGGCTGTTCGTCGTCATCCCCAAGGGCTTCTTCCCGGTGCAGGACACCGGCATCATCATCGGCATCACCGACGCGGCGCAGGACGTGTCCTTCCAGGGGATGCAGCGCCTGCAGCAGAAGGTGAACGAGCTGGTGGGCCAGGACCCGGCGGTGGCCGGCGTCACCTCCGCCGTCGGCGCCGGCGCCGGCGGGCAGACGGCGAACAACGGACGGCTGTATATCACGCTCAAACCCTGGAGCGAGCGCAACGAGAGCGCGACGCAGGTCGTGGCCAGGCTCAGCCAGAAGATGCAGGGCGTCGAGGGCATCCGGCTGTTCATGCAGCCGGCGCAGGACGTGAGCGTGGGCGGACGGCTGTCGCGGACCCAGTACCAATACACGCTGTCCGACCCCGACGGCGACGAGCTGAACACCTGGGCGCCGCGGGTCCTGGACAAGCTCCGCACCATCCCGAGCCTCGCCGACGTCACGTCCGACGCCGCCTCCTCCGGCCTCACGGCGACGCTCACCTACGACAAGGACGAGGCCGCGCGCTTCGGCATCCAGCCCGGCACCATCGACGCGACGCTCGACGACGCCTTCGGGCAGCGGGAGGTGACGCAGTACTTCACGCCGCTCAAGGCCTACTACGTGATCCTGGAGGTCACGCCGGGCCAGCAGGAGACGCTCGACACCCTGCGGCAGCTCTACATCCGCACCGCGTCGGGCGGGATGGTGCCGCTCTCGACCTTCGTGCGGATCGACACGGCGCCGGTGCAGCCGCTGGTGGTGAACCACCAGAGCCAGTTCCCCTCGGTCACGATCTCCTACAACCTGAAGCCCGGCGCCTCGCTCGGCGAGTCCGTCACCGCCATCCAGCAGGCGAAGGCTGAGCTGGGCGTGCCGTCCACGGTGGCCGGCGCGTTCCAGGGCACGGCGCAGGCGTTCCAAAGCTCGCTCCGGTCGCAGCCGCTGCTGATCCTCGCGGCGCTGGTCGCCGTGTATATCATCCTGGGCATCCTGTACGAGAGCTACATCCTGCCGCTCACCATCCTGTCCACCTTGCCGTCCGCGGGCGTGGGCGCGCTGCTGATGCTGCTGGCGTTCCATTACGACCTGACGGTGATCGCCATCGTCGGCATCATCCTGCTGATCGGCATCGTGAAGAAGAACGGCATCATCCTGGTCGATTTCGCGATCAACGCCGAGCGGAACGAGGGGGCGGACCCGTTCCACGCCATCCGCCAGGCCTGCCTGCTGCGCTTCCGCCCGATCCTGATGACCACCATGGCGGCGCTGCTGTCCGGCCTGCCGCTGATGCTGGAGAGCGGCGCCGGGTCGGAGCTGCGGAAGCCGCTGGGTTTCGCGATGGTGGGCGGCCTCGCGCTCAGCCAGGTGCTGACGCTGTACACCACGCCGGTGATCTACCTGTACCTCGACCGCCTGCAGCACTGGTTCTCCCCCGTGAAGCAGAAGCGGGACATGCCGCGTCTGGCCGGCGCCATGCGGGCCGAGCCGAAAACATCTCAAGTCTGACCGGAAGGAGACCACTTTTGCACAGGCTCAAGGCTATCTGCCTCATGACTGTCCTGACCGCAGCCGGGCTGCTTGCCCCGGGCCGCGTTCATGCCCAAGGCAGCCCGTTCGCCGGGCGGTGGCACTGGAACAAGGCGCAATCCACGCTGCCGCCCGGCGAACCCGCGCCGGCCGACCTGGTCATGGAGATCGCCCGTGCCGACGCCGCCCACGTCCAATGGTCCATCACCGTGAAGGACCAGGGGGGACAGTCGAACGTCGAATCGTTCGACGCGCCGGCCAACGGCGAGTCCTACCCGGTCGGCACGGACACCGCGGCCTCGTTCCGGCTGAGCGGCGGCGCCTTGCAGGCCACCTTCACCGGCCCTGGCTTGGTGCAGGACACCCTGAGCTGCACGCTCTCCGGCAACGGCAGCAAGATGACCTGCGACGGCCAGTTCAAGCAGGAGGACGGCAAGACCGCCCGCTACGTCGATGTGTTCGATCGGTCCTAACGGTCCCTGCCGCTGATTGAAGGACAGTCCATGTCGATGACCCGGCTGCTTCTCGTGCTCGCGTGCCTGGCGCTCCCGGGCTGCGTCTATGGGCCAGGACCCGGGCCTGGTTTCGGCTACGGTGGCTTTGGCGGCTACGGCGGCTGGCACCATGGCTTCTTCCACGGCTATGGCGGGGGCTTCGGCCATCGCGGCTTTGCCCGGGGCGGGTTCGGCGGGCATGGTTTCGCGCACGGCTTCGGCGGCCATGGGTTTGGAGGACACGGGTTCGGCGGCCACGGCGGACGCCGCTGAGCCAAGCCGCAGCCCTTGTAGGGCGTATAAGCGAAGCGCCATACGCCGACCCGAGGTGCTGCGAGGTGGCGGAAGGCGCTGACGCTTTTCCGCCCTACGCCGTGGGGCCTCCATCAAAGGTAAGGCAGCATGAGCCGCGCGGCGGCGTCGCGCAGGCGGCCCGGCACCGTGCGGGCGTCAAGCTCCGCCTCCGTCAGCGCCGGCCCGCGGCTGTCCTGCATCAGCGCCGTGAGCGCCTCCGCCAGGCTGCGGCCGTAGATCTCCAGGCACAGCTCGAAGTTGAGCCGGAAGGAGCGGTTGTCCCAGTTGCAGCTTCCGACCAGGCACCATTCGCCATCGACCACCGTGACCTTGGAATGGCGGAACGGCGGCGGGCAGCGCCAGATCCGCACCCCGTCCTTCAAGAGCGGCCCGATGTTGGCGCGGGTGGCCCAGTCCACGAGGACGTGGTCGCTGGTTTCGGGGATCACGACATCGACCGCCACCCCGCGCATCGACGCGAGCGCAAGCGCCGTGGCCAGCCGCTCGTCCGGCAGGAAGTAGGGGGTCATCACTGCGATGCTTTCCCGCGCGCAGGCGACGGCCTGCAGCAGGGCGAACTCGATCTTCTCCAGGTCCTCGTCCGGCCCGGAGTCGATCACCCGCGCCGGCGCCGCGCCGCGGGGCGCCACGTCGGGGAACCAGGCCTCTCCCTCCAGGTCCTCGTCCGTGGCGAAGGCCCAGTCCTGCGCGAACGCCTCGGCCAGTTGGCCGACCACCGGGCCTTCGACCCGGAAATGCGTGTCCTGCACCGGCGCGGCCGGCCGGGTCGCCATGACGTTCGCGTCGGCGATGTTCATGCCGCCGGTGAAGCCGACCGACCCGTCCAGCACCAGGATCTTCTTATGCGAGCGAAGATTGAGGAACGGCATGCGCCAGGGCAGCGGCGAATGGAGGAAGCGCGCAGCCCGCACGCCCTGGCGCCGCAGCCGATGGTAGGCCGGCGAC
>CAXTTB010000026.1:0-11914 GCA_964246905.1 uncultured Acetobacteraceae bacterium
GTTTGGCGGTCCCGGGTCAGTGCCCCGGCCGCCGGGGGGGCCACGCGGGCCGCCGCCGGCCCGGCAGCGCCGCGCGCTGCCGCGGATGGGCCATCCGTTTTGGCCATGATCCGGACGCGGGCGTTCCTGCTGATGGGCGCGGCGTTCATCCTGCTCGGGCTGGCCAGCATCGGCACGCTCGCGCACCTGGTGCCGATGATGGCCGGGCACGGGTTCGACCCCGCGGCGGCGGCGGGGATCGCCGGGCTGACCGGGCTTGCGGCGGTGGCCCCACGCGGCGGGCGGGGCTGGGTGCTGGACCGGGTCCATGCCCCCTACGTGCTCGCCGCGGCAGCCCTGCTGGCCACCTCCGTCTTCCTGCTGCTGGCCTACGGGACGGGACCCGCCGCGGGGTATGCCGCTGCGGTCGGGCTGGGATCGGTCGTCGGGGCCGAGGTGGACTTCATCTCCTTCCTGGTGCGCCGCTACTTCGGCCAGGCCGCTTTTGGACGGCTGTACGGCCTGGCCTTCGGCTTGTTCATCGCCGGGTCGGGAACCGGGCCGCTGCTGCTGGGCGCGAGCTTCGACCGCCTCGGCGGCTACCGGCCGGGGCTGCTGCTGTTTGCCGGCATCGGCGTCGCCGTCGCCGCGCTGAGCCTGGCGATGCCGAGGTACGCCGCACCGGAAGCCCGTCGCTGACCTTCGCCGGCGGCCGGATGCCTGCCGTCATCGCCGCCCGGCGCGCCGGCCGTCCGCGGCGATTGCAGAGGCGTCTTGGGGGCCGGGCTTGCCGACGAGCAGCGCGGCCTTGCGCAGCATGTCCACCAGGTAGGTCGCTGCCGGGGTCAGCGGCAGCGCGGCCCGGCGGATCAGCACGATGTCCGCGGCTGGCAGGGCTTCCCGCACCGGGATGGCCTGCAGCGCGCCCGCCGCCGGCGCGAAGTCCATCCACTGCACCGGCACCATCGCCAGCAGGTCGGTGCAGGCCAGGCTGACCATCAGGGTCAGCGCCGACTGGCTTTGCAGCGCCAGCCGGGGCGCCCCCAGGCCGTGCCGCCGGAACAGCTCGCCCAGCTCCTCGTCGGCCTGCAGGGTGATGGAGGTCGTGGCCCACTCCGCATCCGTCAGCTCCGCAAGCGAGCTTGCGCCGGACAAGGGATGCCCTTGCCGGCCCAGCACCGTCCGCGTGTTGGTGAACAGCAGCTCCTGCAGCAGCTCGGCCGGGATGGGGCGGCCAGGACCCGGCCCGATGTAGAAGTCTATGCCGCCGTCCCGCAACCCGGCCTCCACCGTGGGATAGATGCCCTCGATCACCCGTATCTTCACCCCGGCGTAACGGGCGCGGAACAGGGGCAGCGCCCGGGGCAGCAGCGCGATGTGCGGCGCGATGGACAGCGCCATCGCCACCTTGCCGCCCGTCCCGCCCTGTAGCTGCTCCACCTCCTCCCGCGCCCGCCGCATCTCGTGCAGGATGGCGGCGGCGCGCTGCACGAACGCCTGTCCGGCCGGGGTCAGGACCATGCCGCCGGCATGGCGCTCGAACAACGGCGTGCCAAGTTCCCGCTCCAGCTCGCCCAGGCTGCGCGTGAGCGCGGGCTGGGCGAGCTGCAGGTGCCGGGCCGCCGCGCGCAGCCCGCCGCGCTCGGCGATGGCGACCACGTTGCGCAGATGATGCAGCTTCATCGCACGGTGATACCTGGGATGATGCGCCAGGACCAATTTGCCATCCCTGGCAGATCAGCGCGGCGGTGGCATACTCCGGTCAATGAAGCGCCGGAGCGGACAGGGGAGGCGACATCATGCGGTTCATGGCGTTTCGCGGGGCACGAGGCCGCGGCCTGATCGTCACCGGCTCCCCGTCCGGCATGGGCCTGGCCCGCAAGCCGCCTGTCCGGATGAAGCCCGGCGGCGTGTGCGAAATCGAGGCCGAGGGCATCGGCATCCTGCGCAACCCCATCGCCGGCGAGGCGGCGGCGCAGGCCGCCCGATGCCGACACCCAGCCGCACGGAGAGGCGGCGCAAGGAGGACAACGATGACCCAGATCCGGAGCCTGCCGCCCCGCCCCCGCCGCCCCGGCGAGCTGGGCGTGCATTCCGTGGACCACTTCAACTTCGTGGTCCCCGACCTGAAGCACGCGGAGACGTTCTACACCGGCTTCGGCCTGGACGTGCGCGAGGAGGGCCAGGGCCTCGGCCTCTACACCGCCGGCAGCGGCCACCGTTGGGGCCGGGTCACGGAGGGGCTGGCCAAGAAGTTCACCTACCTGTCCTTCGGCTGCTATCCCGAGGACTTGGAGGGCCTGCGCGCCCGTCTCAAGGCGCATGACGTCCAGCAGCTCGACCCGCCGGCCGGGTTCGAGTCCAACGGCATCTGGTTCCGCGACCCCGACGGCACGCTGATCGAGATGCGGGTGGCGGAAAAATCCTCCCCGAACGAAAAGGCGCTGCAGAGCAACCCGTCCTCCCCGCCCGGCGTGCAGGGGTCCCATGCCCGGTCCAAGGCGCCCTTCGTCCGCCCGCGGCGCCTCGCGCACATCCTGCTGTTCAGCAGCGACGTGCTGCGCTCGGTCGCGTTCTACGGCCGCGTGCTCGGCCTGCGCCTGTCCGACCGATCCGGCGACGGCGTGGCCTTCATGCACGGCATCCATGGCAGCGACCACCACATGATCGCGCTGGCCAAGTCCGGCGGCCCCGGCCTGCATCACCTGAGCTGGGACGTGGGCAGCATCCACGAGGTCGGGCTGGGCGCGATGCAGATGGCCGACAGGGGCTACCTGGACGGCTGGGGCATGGGGCGGCACGTGCTCGGCTCCAACTACTTCCACTACGTCCGGGACCCCTGGGGCAGCTACAGCGAGTACTCGTCGGACATCGACTACATCCCCGCGGATTTCGACTGGGAGGCCGCGGACCACCCAGGCCACGACGCCTTCTACGTCTGGGGTCCGACGCCGCCGGCGGACTTCATCGTCAACCATGAGTTGGCCGGATAGCGCATGGAAGACGTGCCAACAGAGAGCGTGGACGTGCTGATCGCGGGCGCCGGGCCGGTCGGGCTGTCGCTCGCCATCGAGCTGGGGCAGCGCGGCGTCCGCTGCTTGGCGGTGGAGCGCAACGACCGCGTGGGCCACAGCCCGCGCGCCAAGACCACCAACGTCCGCACCCGCGAGCACCTGCGCCGCTGGGGCATCGCCGACACGCTGCGCCAGGCATCGCCGATCCCGCCGGACTACCCGCCCACCGTGGTCTTCGCCACGCGCATGAACGGCCCGGCGCTGAGCCGGTTCGAGAACGCCTTCAACGGCAGCCGCGTCAGGAACGAGCTGTATTCGGAGGAGGCGCAGTGGGTGCCGCAGTACACGCTGGAGGAGGTGCTGCGCGCCAAGGCCGCCTCGCTGCCCGGCGTGGAAGTCGCCTTCGACACCGAGCTCCGCGCCATCGCGGAGGCGGAGGACACGGTGACGGCGGAGGCCGTCCACACGAAATCGGGCGACGTGCGGCGCATACGCTGCAAGTACCTGGTCGGCGCGGACGGCGGGCGCAGCTTCGTGCGCCAGCATCTCGGCATCGGGATGACCGGCGAAAGCGGGGTCGCCCGGAACTACAGCATCATCTTCCGCGCGCCCGACCTGGCAGCCCGGCACAGCCATGGCCCGGCCATCATGTACTGGATGGTGAACGCCGACGTGCCCGGCCTGCTTGGCCCGATGGACGGGCAGGGGCTGTGGTTCTTCATGGCGACCAAGCTGGCCGATGACGTGGACCCGGCCACGGTGGACCCGGTCGAGCTGGTCCGCCGCGGCACCGGCCTCTCGGACCTGTCGGTGGAGGTCGTGCACGGCGACCCTTGGGTGGCGCACAGCCTGATCGCCGACCGTTACTCGCGCGGCCGCATCTTCCTGGCCGGGGACGCCTGCCACCTGCACCCGCCCTTCGGCGGCTTCGGCATGAACATGGGCATCGGCGACGCCGTGGACCTCGGCTGGAAGCTGGCGGCCCGGCTGCAGGGCTGGGGCGGCGCCAAGCTGCTGGACAGCTATGAGCCGGAGCGGCGGCCGGTGCACGTGCGCACGATGCGCGAATCCGTGGTCAACTACGCCACCACCGGCAACCAGCTCGTCCGCCCCGCCCTGGACGACGCCGGTCCCTACGGCGCCATGGTCCGGCGCGAGGTCGGCGCGCTGATCCAGGCCACCAAGGGCCGCGAGTTCTACACCTTGGGCCTGCTGCTGGGCGCGCGCTACGACGGATCGCCCATCACGGTCCCCGACGGCACCGAGCCGCCGCCGGAGCACTTCTCCGAGTATGTGCCCTCGGCGTGTCCCGGCGGGCTGGCGCCCCACGCTTGGTTGCAGGATGGGTCCTCACTGTACGACCATTTCGGGAAGGGGCTGACCCTGCTGGCGACCGAGGCGCGGGATGGGACAGAGGCGCTGGCGCAGGATGCGGCCCGCCGGGGCATCCCGCTCGAGGTGGTGGCGCCCAACGATCCCACCCTGCGCCGCCGCTATGCCGCACGCTTCGCCCTGATCCGCCCGGACCAGTATGTCGCCTGGCGCGGCAACCACCTGCCCGATCCCGGCCCCCTGCTGGAGCGCGTCACCGGCCACACCTGACACAGTATCCCCGGGGGGCGGGGGGGCGCGGGGGGCAGATCCCGGGGGGCCGCGGCGCGGCGACTGGGCGCAGTTCGTCCGCGGCTTGGGCGACGGCCGCTACAAGGATGCCGGCAAGATCGTGCTGGCCATGGCCCTCAGCCGCAAACGCTTCGCGTTCCGGCGAGCTCAACATTCATGGCCCGGCCTCGCTCTGTGAAGCCTTCCTGCCTGCCAAGGCCGGGCGCATCATGGACAAGCTGGAGATCCACCCCGCCCCCAAGCACGGATCGTGGCTGAACACGGCTGGGATCGGACCGAGCGTCTCCCGTCGCGACCTGCCCGAGCGCGTGGCCAGCAAGGCGACGCTGGGACGCCATGCCGCCGCATGGCAGCACCGACGCAACACCGCCGCCAGCAAAGCAGACTGGCGCTCCACCACCGCTGACGCGCGCATCAAACCGAGGAAACTCTACCCGCCAATTCAACGCTGACAGACTGCGAGGGCCACTGGTGAGCAGCAAGCCCCGGTCAGGGGCAGCCGCGATCATCCGGTCCGTCCGCCGCTCCACGTCGCCGGTCAGGCCATGCAGCATCGCTCCCTCAACCCTGGCGTTCCGCGTCGTGATGGACTTTCACATATCGGCGCTCCTCCGCGACCGCTCCTCTCGTCGGCTTGCAGGCGAAAGAAGCCCCGCTTGGACGGAATGGCATCCGCTCACCCGCGAAAACGACCTGCGCCGTCGCCCGGCTTGCCGCCCTCGCCCGCAGCGGCCACACTCCCCACCAAGAACCCGGGCCACCGCACGGCGCCAAAGGCCACACGCGCCTGATCGGGCCATCATCCGGACAGGTTCTAAAAAGGAGAGGAACAGCCATGATGCAGGACCTGACCGGGCGCGTCGTCTGGATCACCGGCGCCGGGACCGGCATCGGCCGCGCGATGGCGCTGGCGTTCGCCGAGGCCGGGTGCCGCCTGGCGCTCACCGGGCGTTCGCGGGAGACGCTGGCGGAAACGCACGCCCAGGTCGAGGCGGCCGGCGGCCAGGCCATGCTGGCGCTCGCGGACGTGGCCGACGCGCACCAAGTGACCCGCGCGCACCTGTCCATCGTGGACCAGTTGGGCGACGTGCAGATCCTGGTCAACAACGCCGGCGCCAACGCCCGCAAGCGGCACTGGGCGGACCTGTCGCCCGCGGACATGGGGATGGTGATGGACGTGAACGTGAAGGGGCCGTTCCAATGCGCGCTCGCGGTGCTGCCGTCGATGCGGGACCAGGGCGGCGGGCTGCTGATCCATGTGGCCTCGGTCGCCGGGACCGGCATCTTCCCGGTGTCGGGGCCGAGCTACACCGCGTCCAAGCACGCCGCCCGCGCCATGTCCGCGACCCTCAACGCCGAAGAGGGCATCCACGGCATCCGCAGCGTCTGCATCAACCCCGGCGAGGTCGCGACCCCGATCCTCGACACCCGGCCCAAGCCGCCCAGCGCCGAGGAGCGCGCCCTCATGATCCAGCCCGAGGACATCGCCGCCGCCGCCGTGTTCGCCGCCCGGATGCCGCCGCGCACCTGCATGGCGGAGATGACGATCACGCCCACGGACAACGGGTTCTACCGGGCGGCGGCGCAGGCGATTGCCGGGGCGCGGCGCTGATGGACGCCTTGCCGACGACGGTCGTGCCCGTCGAGACGCTGCGCGGCTTCATCGCGCAGATCTTCTCCGCCGCCGGGTGCGACGCGGAGGAGGCGGGGCGGATCGGCCATCATCTGGTCTCTGCGAACCTCGCGGGCCATGACAGCCACGGGGTCATCCGCGTGCCGCGCTACGTGCAATGGCTGCAGGAAGGCAAGGTCCGCGCCGGCCAAGCGCCGACGGTGGTGGCGGAGAGCGCCAACCATGCCGTGCTCGACGGCAACCAGGGGTTCGGCCAGAGCATCGGCCCGGCGGCCGTGGACGTGGGCATCGCCAAGGCGCAGGCGGCGGGGCTGGCGGTGGTGACGCTCCGCAACTCCGGCCACATCGGCCGCATCGGCGATTGGGCGGAGCGCGCGGCGGAGGCCGGGCTGGTGTCCATCCACTTCGTCAACGTCGGCATGGGCGAGGTCGTGGCGCCGTTCGGCGGCGTGGACCGGCGGTTCGGCACCAACCCGTTCTGCATCGGCGTGCCGCAGCCGGGGGCGCCGCCGCTGCTTCTGGACTTCGCGACCAGCCTGGTGGCGGAGGGCAAGGTGCTGGTCGCCAGCAACGGCGGCAAGCCGATCCCGCACGGCGCGCTGATCGGCCCGGACGGCGCGCTCTCCAGCGATCCCCGCACGCTGTACGGCCCCATCGAGAACACCACCGTGCGCGATCCCGGCAACGGCGAGGGCGCGATGCGGGCGTTCGGCGACCACAAAGGCTCCGGCATCGCCTTCATGTGCGAGATCCTGGCGGGCTGCTTCGCCGGCAGCCCGACCGCCGGGCCGGTCCCCGGTGGCAAGCGGGGCGGCATCGTCAACGGCATGTTGTCGATCTACCTGGACCCGCAGCACTTCGGTGCCAGGGGCTTCGCCGAGACGGCGCGGAGCTTTGCCGAGCACGTGAAGCACTCGCGCCCTGCCATGCCCGGCGGCGAGGTGCTGGTGCCCGGGGAGGCCGAGAGCCGCACCCGCGCCGCCCGGCTCCGCGACGGCGTGCCGCTGCAGCCGGAGACCTGGGCGGCGATCCAGGCGACCGGGGCTAAACTGGGCTTGACGCCGCCGGGCTAAGCGCGAGGCGCCGCCGAGACAGAGGCGAAGCGCCGCGGGTCGATGGCGGGCAGGATGGCGCCCGCCGGCCCCGGGTCGCGCCCGGCGATCACGTCCGCCACCAGCTTGCCGGCCGCCGGCGAGGTCTGGATGCCGTAGCCGCCCTGCCCCACGCACCAGAAGAAGCCGTCATCCGCGCCGCTCCAGCCGAAGGCCAGGCTGCGGTCGGGGGTGAAGGTGCGCAGGCCCGCCCAGCTATGCTCGACCCGGCGCACCTCGATGTCGAGCGCCTGCTGCATCCGGTCGATGGCGATGGCCACGTCCAGCTCGTCGGGCGCCACGTCGTGCGCGTGGGTGTCGGTCTCGTCGGCCGGGCTGACCATCAGCTTGGTGCGGGCTTCCGGACGGATGTACCAGGTGTGGTCCACGTCGTTCACCATGGGCCAGCGGGTCGCCTGCCAGGGCGCCGGGTCGATGACGACGCCGGTGCGGCGCTTCGGCACCAGGCCGAGCGGCGCCACGCCCGCCTGCTTCGCAACCTCGTCGCCCCAGGCGCCGGCGGCGTTGACCACGACCGGGGCGGTGAAGCTGTCGCCTCCGCTCGTCTGCACGTGCCATAGGGAGCCGCGGCGCTCGATCCGGCCGGTGCGGCTGCGCAGCGCCAGGGTGCCGTCCCGGGTACGCAGCAGGCGCAGGAAGCCCTGGTGCAGCGCCGCCACGTCCATGTCGAACGCATCGTCCTCGATGGCCGCCTGCACCGCGTAGCCCGGGCGCAGCGCGGGGACCAGCGCCGTGACCTCATCCAGCGAGGCCTCGCGCAGCCCGGTGCCCTCGGCGAGCAGGCGGCCGAGATGCTCGCGCTGCTCGGGCGGCGCCAGGAACACCACGGGGCGGTGCGCCAGGATGGGGGCGTCGGTGAACCCCTCCGGCGGATGCTCGAAGAAGCCGCGGGACAGCCCGGTCAGCACCCGCACGTCCGGCGGCCCGTAGTTCTGAATCCAGATGGCGGCGGAGCGCCCGGTGCTGTGATAGCCCGCCGCCTCCTCCGCCTCGATCAGCGCGACGCGGCGGTCGGCCGAGAGGTGGGCGGCGACGGTGGCCCCGGCGATGCCGGCGCCGATGACGATGGCATCGAAGGCGTGCGTGTCCATGGGCGCAGCATCGCCGGGCCGGGCCGGCGGCGCAAGCTGCTTGCGGCGGCAACGCTTCGGCGGGCATCAGCATCGCCTTGTGCATAGGCCTGATCTCAGTACGGTGGCTCCAGCTTCAAGGACGCAACGTGAGCCAACGCGAATACCCCTCCCGCCCGCTCGTCGGCATCGGCGTCGTGCTGCTGAAACCGCCGAGTGCCGCCACTGCCGGTGCCGTGCTGCTGGTCCGCCGCGGCAAGCCGCCGGCTATGGGGCGATGGAGCCTGCCCGGCGGCGCGCAGGACCTCGGCGAGACGGCGGAGCACGCCGCGCGGCGCGAACTGGCCGAGGAGACCGGGCTGTCCTGCGGCCCGCTGCTCCTTGCGGCGAACGTGGACAGCATCCATCGCGACGCGGCGGGCCGGGTGCAATACCACTACACGATCCTGGACTTCGCCGGCTGCTGGCAGGGCGGCGTGCCAGTGGCCGGCAGCGACGTCACCGACGCCCTGTTCGCCCGGCTCGATGACCTGGACCGCTATGGGCTATGGAGCGAGGCACACCGCGTCATCGGCGCGGCCCGGCGGCTGCTCAGCTCCGCTTCCGGCGGGACGGCGACGCGCGCCCGAAGTTGAGCGAGGCCGCAGTGCCCGCGCAGATCAGACCGACGCCCGCCGGGATCAGCCAGAGCGGGCGCAACAGGAACGGCAGCTCAAGCCAGGCCCAGCCCCAGGCCGGACTCTGCTTCTGCAGCCAATTCAGCCAGTTGCCGTCCAGCAGCATCAACCCCTGGCTGAGCGTCATGCCGAACGGCGTCAGCGCGGCGATGGCGACCGCGCCCACCAGGAACAGCGCGGCGAGGGTGGCGAAGATGCGTGATGCGATCATACAAACAGCTTCTCGTTCGTCATCCCAGCATACAGCCCGGCCACGAACTCGCCATAGCCGTTGTAGATGCGGGTGGGCACGCGCTGGTTGTCGCCAAGCAGCCGCTCGGTGGCCTGGCTCCAGCGCGGGTGCGGCACGTCGGGGTTCACGTTGGCCCAGAAACCGTATTCCTGGGGCTGGATACCCTCCCAGAACGTCACCGGGCGCTTGTCGGTAAAGGTCATCTTCACAATCGACTTCACCGACTTGAACCCATACTTCCAAGGCAGCACCAGGCGGATCGGCGCGCCGTTCTGCTTCGGCAAGGCCTTGCCATAGAGGCCGGTCGCGATGAAAGCAAGGTCGTTGTTCGCCTCCGCCATCGTCACGCCCTCGACGTAGGGCCACTCGAAGCTGGGCAGGCGCAGGCCCGGCATCGTCTTGGGATCGGCCAGCGTCTCCATCACGACGTAGCGGGCGCCGGCGGCCGGGCCGGCCAGGCTCACCAGGTCCCGCATCGGGAAGCCGGTCCAGGGCACGGTCATCGCCCAGCCCTCGACGCAACGGTGGCGGTACACCCGCTCCTCAAGCTGCATCTTCTTCATGATGTCGTCGAAGTCCACCGTGCGCGGCGTGCCGACCATGCCCTCGAACTTGATGGACCACGGCGAGACCGGCAGCCGCTGCGCGGCGCGCGAGATCGACTTGTCCGTGCCGAACTCGTAGAAGTTGTTGTAGGTCGTCGCGTCCCGCTCGGACGTCAGCTCCCGTCCGGCGTCGTACTTGGCGTTGCGCGGCGCGCCCTGCGCCCGGGCGGCGATGGGCGTCGCGAGCAGGGCCGCGCCTGCCGCCCCGGCCAGCATGCCGCGGCGCCCCAGCATCAGCGACTCCGGCGTCGTGTCCCGCTCCGGTATCTCCCAGCCCCGAACTGTCTTGATGAGCAAGGCGACGCCCTCCGTGAGAGTGCCCCATGCGCGCATCATGCGCGTGCCGGGCATCGACGCCTGCCGCTCTCTGGCAGGTTGGGCGTTATGTTGATTTCAAAGGGGCAGTCTGCAAGGGTCCGCCCCCGGGCTGCCCGGGCCGTCCGGATGGAGGATGCCGATGAACCTTGCCGCTTTCCCCCGCACCCGGCTGTGCCAGGCACCGACCCCGCTGGAGCTGCTGCCGCGCCTCACGGAGGCGCTGGGCGGGCCGCAGATCTGGATGAAGCGGGACGACCTGACCGGCATGGGGCTGGGCGGCAACAAGGTGCGCAAGCTGGAGTTCCTGGTGGGCGACGCGCTGGCCCAAGGCGCCGACCACCTGGTCACGCAAGGCGCCGTGCAGTCCAACCACGTGCGCCAGACCGCCGCGGTGGCCGCGAAGCTCGGCCTCGCCTGCACCGCCGTGCTGGAGCACCGGATCGAGACGGACGACGGCGCCTACCTCGGCAGCGGCAACGTGCTGCTGGACCGCCTGCTGGGCTGCGCCATCGAGTACCGGCCCGGCGGCGCCGACATGCAGGCCGCCATCGAGGAGGTCGGCGCCCGGCTCGCGTCCGAGGGCGCCAAGCCCTACCTGATCCCCGGCGGCGGCTCGAACGCCATCGGCGCCCTGGGCTACGCGGCGGTGGCGCTGGAACTGGTGACGCAGGCCAACGAGCTGGGTTTGCGGATTGACCGCCTGGTGCACGCGACCGGCAGCGCGGGGACGCAGGCTGGGCTGGTGGCCGGGCTGCACGCGCTCAGCAGCCCGGTGCGCGTGCTGGGCATCGGCGTCCGCGCCCCGAAGCCGACGCAGGAGGCGAACGTGCTGCGCCTGGCGCAGGCGACGGCGGCGCACATGGGCGTGGGCCGCCCGGTGCCGGCGGAGGCGGTCGAGGCCAACTGCGACTACGTGGGCGGCGGCTACGGCGTGCCCACGCCTGGCATGGCGGAGGCGGTGCGGATGCTGGCGCGGCTCGAGGGGATCTTCCTGGACCCGGTGTATTCCGGGAAGGGCATGGCCGGGCTGATCGACCTGATCCGCCAGGGCGTTTTTCCACCGGGGGAGAACGTGGTGTTCCTGCATACCGGCGGGTCGGCGGGACTGTTCGGGTATGCGGAGTTCTTCAACGAGGCGGCGTGACTCGACAGCTTGGGACTTGGGCGGCGGAACACGGGAAGACGACAGCTTGCCTCATTTGAGCGGGGGGCTTGGATCAGGTTGGGCCGCGCAGATGGCGCACCTCGTCTTCGAGCCGACGAACCTGGCGGACCAGCGCATTAAGCTGTTCTCCAAGTATCCTGCCCTCGTCGGAGGCACCTTTGGCGATCCGTTCGGCACGCTCCGCCGCGCCGTAGTTCACCACGTCGGCCTCGCGCTGGATGACCAGGGTCTCTTGCAGTCGGTCCATGCGTCCCATGAGGGCGTTGCGCGTGCGGCCAAACTCATCAACCAAGTCGGCGCGGAAGCGGGCGAAGGCGTCGATCTGATCGTTGAGCCAGCTCTCCAGGGCACTAAGCCGGCTCTCCAAGCCATCGAGCCGGTTTTCCAAACTATCGAGGCGTCCAGCCAGGCCATCAAGGCGGTCGTCCAGACCATCAAGGCGACCGTCAAGGCCATCAAGCCGGTCGTTCAGGCCATCAAGGCGAC
>CAXTTB010000026.1:12014-16113 GCA_964246905.1 uncultured Acetobacteraceae bacterium
TCTTGGAGTTGGGCTTGTCCACCCTCCAACCGCTCCAGCACTGCAAGGACGCGCTCGTTCAGATCTCCGCTCATGAGGCCTTATCGCATGAACAAAGCGACACGGCGAAGCGATTTGCATTGGGTTGTGCGATGCACGGCGTTCAACAGCGGATGCTTCGCCATCATCGCGTGGAATGGTGGGCCCGGTGGGACTCGAACCCACGACCACAAGATTAAAAGTCCCGTGCTCTACCAACTGAGCTACAGGCCCATGCCGCCGCCGTGGCCCGTGACGGGGCCGCGGCGCATTCCTATTACGACTTGGCGTCGGCAGCCACCTGCATGTGGATGATCTTGTCGGGGTTGGACACCTGGCCGCCCCCGCCGCTGCCACGCTTGATCTTGTCGATGAACTCCATGCCCTGCACGACCTGGCCCCAGATCGTGTACTGGCCATCCAGATGCGGCGCCGGGGCGAACATGATGTAGAACTGGCTGTTGGCGCTGTTGGGATCGCCGGTGCGGGCCGCGCCCACGGTGCCGCGCAGGAAGTGCGCGTCGCGGCTGAACTCGGCCGGCACGTTGCCCATGTCGCTGCCGCCGGTGCCGGTGCCGGTCGGGTCGCCGCCCTGGGCCATGAAGCCCTCGATCACGCGGTGGAACACCGTGCCGTCATAGAAGCCGCGGCGCGCCAGGGCCTTGACCCGCTCGACGTGCTTGGGCGCCAGGTCCGGGCGCAGGCGGATCACCACCCGGCCATCCTTCAGGTCCATGTACAGCGTGTTCTCGGGGTCGAGGGCCGGCTGCTGGGCCGAGGCTTGTTCAGACATCAGGGTTCCGATCGCGATGGTTGCAAGCAGGTGCCGGCGCCGCATGGCGAGGCTCATGGCGTTCTCCGTGGTTATGACGCAGGGGGCCTGCGCCGGTTCCGGTCAGGCCGGGCGCACCCGCGCCAGCGTGCGTTCCAGCGTCAGGGGCGGCACGAAGCTGGACACGTCGCCGCCGAGCCGGGCGATCTCCTTGACGAAGCGGGACGAGATGAACTGGTGCCGCTCGCTCGCCATCAGGAACACCGTTTCCACCTCGTGGTCCAGCCGGTAGTTCATCCCGGCCATCTGGAACTCGTAGTCGAAGTCCGACACGGCGCGCAGCCCCCGCACGATCACGCCCGCGCCCACGCGCCGGGCGAGGTCGATCAGCAGGCAGTCGAAGCTCATCACCTCGATCTCGGTGCCGGTGCGCGCGGCGATGGCGTCGGTCTCGGCGCGCACCAGCTCGACGCGCTCCTCCAAGGGAAACAGCGGCGCTTTGCCGGCGTTCTCGGCCACGCCGATCACCAGGCGGTGCACCACCCGGGCGGCGCGGGCGATGATGTCGGTGTGGCCGTTGGTCACCGGGTCGAAGGTGCCGGGATACAGGCCGACGTGCCGGACCGGATCGGGGCTTGGCTCAGGCATCGGACGGCTCCGGCTCCCCTGATTCCTCAGACCCGGCGTCCTCAGCCTGCGTGCCCGGCACCTCGACCACCGGGAACACGCTGATGACGTGCTCGGTGTCGCCCAGGCGGAACATGCGGACGCCCATGCTGGCTCGGCCGGTCACGCGCACCTGGTCGGCCGGCACGCGGATCAGCCGGCCCTCGTCCGTCACCAGCATCACGTCGTCGCCGGGCCGCACCGGGAAGCTCGCGGCCACCGCCGTGCCGTTGCGGGGCGAGAGCTTGATGTTGCTGATGCCCTGGCCGCTGCGCCGGGTCACGCGGTACTCGGAGGCCGGCGTGCGCTTGCCGAAGCCGGCGTTCGTCACCGTGAGCAGGATCTCCCCGGCGTCGGCGATCTCCGCCACCGCCGCGGGGGACAGCGCCGGCTCCGACTCCTCCAGCGTGTCCTCGGCCTCGATCACGCCGCCGTCCTCCTCCGCCTCTGCCGCCGCGTCGTCCGGCTCGCCCGTCTCGACGTGGCGCAGCACGGACAGGCTGATGACCTCGTCCCCCGCCGCCCGGCGGATGCCGCGCACGCCCGAGCTGTCCCGTCCGCTGAACACGCGGAGGTTGTCGTCGCGGACCTGGAAGCGGATGCAGCGCCCGGCGCGCGTCGCCAGGAACACGTCGTCGCCCTCCCGGCAGGTCGCGACGCCGATCAGCCGGTCGCCGTCGTCGAGCTTCATGGCGATCAGGCCGCTCGCCCGGACGTTGCGGAAATCCGACAGCTTGTTGCGCCGCACGTTGCCGCTGGCGGTCGCGAACACGAGGTGCAGGCTTTCCCATAGGCCCTCGTCCTGCGGCAGCGGCAGCACGGCGGTGATCCCGTCCGAGCCAAGCTCTGGCAGCATGTTCACGAGGGCGCGTCCCTTGGCGGTCGGGCTGGCCTCCGGCAGGCGCCAGACCTTCTCCCGGAACGCCTTGCCGCCGCTGCTGAAGAACAGCACCCACTGGTGGGTGTGGGCGTTGAAGCTGCGGGTCACGATGTCGTCGCCGCGGGTGCCGGCAGCCGTCCGCCCACGCCCGCCGCGGTTCTGCTGGCGGAAGATCTCCAGCGCCGTGCGCTTGATGAAGCCGTCCCGGGTGATGGTCACGACCATCTGGCCCGGCTCGATCAGGCTCTCGTCGTCCTGGTCCACGGCGGCATCGACGATGGCGGTCAGGCGCGGGCTGTCGAGTTCGGCGCGGGCGGCCAGCAGCTCGTCCCGCATGACCTCGAGGCGCCGCGGGCGGCTGTCCAGGATTTCCAGCAGGTCGCCGATCCGCGTCGCGACCTCCGCCAGCTCGGCCTGGATCTTGTCGCGCTCCAGCCCGGTCAGCCGGGCCAGGCGCAGCTCCAGGATGCCGCGGGCCTGCGCGTCCGTCAGGCGCACGGCGTCGTCCACGATCTGGTTGCCGCTGTCGTCGATCAAGGCGAGCAGCGCCGACACGTCGCCCGCGGGCCAGGCGCGGTCCATCATCACGGCGCGGGCGGTGGCGGCGTCCGGGCTTTCGCGGATCACCCGGATCATCGCATCGATGTTGGCGACCGCGATGGCGAGGCCGACCAGCAGGTGCGCGCGCTCCCGGGCCTTGTTCAGCTCGAACCGGCTGCGGCGCAGGATCACGTCCTCGCGGAAGGCGAGGAACACCTCCAGCGCCTCCTTCAGCCCCATCAACCGCGGACGCCCGGCGTCGAGCGCCAGCATGTTCACGCCGAAGCTCGTCTGCAGTTGGGTGAAGCGGTAGAGCTGGTTCAGCACCACCTCCGCCGTCGCTTCGCGCCGCAGCTCGATGACGATCCTCATGCCGTCGCGGTCGCTCTCGTCGCGCAGGTCGGTGATGCCCTCGACCGCCTTGGCGCGCACCAGCTCGGCGATGCGCTCCAGCAGGGTGGACTTGTTCACCTGGTAGGGGATCTCGGTGACGATGATGGCCTGGCGACCGCCCTTCATGTCCTCGATGGCGGCCTTGGCGCGCACGACGACGCTGCCGCGTCCGGTCTCGAAGGCGCTGCGGATGCCGGCGCGGCCGAGGATCAGCCCGCCGGTCGGGAAGTCCGGGCCGGGCACGATCCGCATGAGGTCCTCAAGCGTCGTGGCCGGCTCGGCGATCAGCGCCAGGGCGGCGTCGATGACCTCCGTCGGGTTGTGCGGCGGGATGTTGGTCGCCATGCCCACGGCGATGCCGTTGGCGCCGTTGATGAGCAGCACCGGGTAGCTGGCCGGCAGCACCCGCGGCTCGAGGTTGCTCTCGTCGTAGGTCGGCGTGAAATCGACGGTGTCCTTGTCGATGTCGAGCAGGATGTAGTTGGACGCCCGGGACAGCCGCGACTCGGTGTAGCGCATCGCCGCCGGCGGGTCGCCATCGACGCTGCCGAAGTTGCCCTGCCCGTCGATCAGAGGCACGCGCATGGAGAAGGTCTGCGCCATGCGGACCAGCGCGTCGTAGATCGAGGCGTCGCCGTGCGGGTGGTAGTTGCCCATCACCACGCCGACCGTCTGCGCGGACTTGCGGTACGGCTTGTCCGACGTGTAGCCGGCCTGCTGCATCGCGTACAGGATGCGGCGGTGCACCGGCTTCAGCCCGTCCCGCGCGTCGGGCAGCGCCCGGCTGACGATGACGGACATGGCGTAGTCGAGGTAGGAGCGCCGCATCC
>CAXTTB010000027.1:0-16072 GCA_964246905.1 uncultured Acetobacteraceae bacterium
GCAGGGCTGGGAGCGGGGACCCTCAGGAAGCCGTTCCCGCTGGAAGTGCTGGCCGAGCGGATCGGGGCGGTGCTGGAAGCGGCGCGGTCTAGCCAGGGCTGAATGCCGCGGCGTGGTTCCGGAACAAAGCTCCGGGCCTCCAATCGCCACAGGCCGTTTGCCGACTCGATTGTGGGATGACTCGATTGTGGGATGGGCACCACCAAGGAAGTCGGACGTTGGCCTGACAACATGGCCGGACAGACTACCTGGACAGGCGTGTCAGGCGACACATTTCGGAGTCTGTCTTTTGAATGATGCGGAAGAAGGCGGCCACCTGACGCCGCCGCGGCAGCAAACCGTCCTGGCCCAGTTCGGGGAGCTTGCGCTGCGGTCCGACGATCTGGACGAGATCCTGACCGAAGCTTGCCGCTTGGTCGGGAAAGCCTTGGGCACCGACCTCGCCAAGGTCATGGAGCTGCAAGCCGACGGGACCTCCCTGTCGGTGCGCGCAGGCGTCGGCTGGAAGCCCGGCGTGGTAGGCGCCGTGACGCTCAAGGCCACGGACGACAGCTCGGAGGGCCATGCCCTCAAAACGGGAGAGCCGACGATCTCCCCCGACATCGCGACGGAAACCCGGTTCACCTATGCGCCGTTCCTGATCGAGGACGGGGTCAAGGCGGTGGCCAACGTCGTCATCATCGGCGCCCGGGGCAGGCCGCCGTTCGGCATCCTGGAAATCGACAGCCGCACTGCCCGCGCGTTCACCGACGCCGATACTGCTTTCCTGCGTGGCTATGCCAACCTGCTCGCGGCGGCGGTGGACCGCCTGCGCGTGATCGCGGACATGCGCGGCGAAGAGGCGCGGCTTCGCCTGGCCCTGGACGCCGCGGAAATGGGATCGTGGGATCTGGACCTGCTGGACGGCAGCGCGCGCCGCTCGCCTTGGCACGACCGGATCTTCGGCTACACCGACCCGCTGCCCGAGTGGAACCTCGCGACCTTCCTGGACCACGTGCTCGCGGAGGACCGGCCGACCGCCCAGGCAGCCTTTCTCGACGCCATGACCACGGGCGACCTGATGTTCGATTGCCGGATCGCCCGTGCCGACGGGGCGCTGCGCTGGATTGCCGTCAAGGGCCGGGCCGACTTTGCCGACCGGCCCGCGTCCAGGGATCGCATTCCCGTCCGCATGGTCAGCGTCGTGCGGGACGTGACGGCGAACCGGCAGGCGCAGCAGCTCCTGCGCGGCCATTATGAACGGATCGAGGCGCAGGCCGGCGAGCGGACCCAAGCCTTGGCGGACGCCAACCGGCAGATGACGCGGGAGATCGAGGGACGCGAGCAGAGCGAGGCGCGGTTCGCCGCCGCGTTCCGCCTGGCCCCGGTGCCAATGATGGTCAGCCTGCTGGACGACCTTCGCATCCTCGACGTGAACGAGGCCTTCGTCGAGACCCTCGGCCACGCCGCCGCCGAGACGATCGGCCGCACCGCCGACGACCTGAAGCTGTGGGGCATGTCGGCGGCGCGCCAGAGGTTTGAGGATGAGGTCCAGGCTGCCGGCCGCGTCCGCAACCAGGACGTCAGGCTGCTGACGAAGACCGGGTGGCTGCTGGACTGCCTGGCCTCGGCCGAGATCGTCACCATCGCCGGGGAGCAGTGCATCCTATCCGTGCTGCAGGACATCACGGAGCGCAAGCGCTCGGAGGCCGAGCTGTTCGAGGCGATCGAGGCGGTGATGCAGGACACCTCCTGGTTCAGCCGCACCATCATCGAGAAGCTGGCGCATCTTCGGCACCCCGAGCGCACGGAGGCGTCGCGGACCGAGCTCGCGGACCTCACGCCGCGGGAGCGGGACGTGCTGGGACTGCTGTGCCAGGGCATGAACGGGGACGGCATCGCCCAGGCGCTGCGCCTGTCGCGCAACACCGTCCGCAACCACCTCGCGACCCTGTATGGCAAGATCGGCGCGCACGGCCGCAGCGACGCCATCATCTGGGCGCGGGAGCGGGGCTTCACCGGACCCGCGGGGCGGCCGTCCCGCTCATGACGTTGGCGTGATCCCGCTCGTTCCTTAGCAAAGGACCAGTGCGCCTAGTACGTCTGCATCTGTGCGCCGGCAGCACGTCGGGCCTAAGCCATGGCCCTCGATGTGACGGCTACTTCCAAGTGTTCCGCATGCCCTTGGTCCTCGCCGCTGCGTCTCATGCCCTTGCGCGGGCGGAAGGGACCGATTGGACAGCGAATGGATCAAGACCGCTGCGGCACAGGTCAGGACGACGATCAGACAGGCCACCAGGAAGGTTGACCGGATCGGCTACGGCAGAGCCGAGCGCCCAGCCCCGCAGGGACCATGGCCGCAGGCTCTGGACCATGCTCCCGGCGCCAAGACCGGCCCCGAGGCCAAGGAGACCGGGGCGGACAACGGGCAGGTCCCGGGGACAGCGCCCACGCCGCCAGCAATGCAACCGCCGGCCCTTCGCGCCGTGCCTCAGCCCAACGGCCCAGAAGCCCACCCCCGCAACCGGAACAGGCAGACCGCATGTCAGTCACTACCGACCCCACCGCGTTGACGTTGCCGCTGTATGCCGAGGCCCTGGTGGTCGCCCGGCGCAGGATGCACAGCACCGTCCGCGTCGCCACCGTGACGCACGAGCATGAGCAGCTCGTCGATGAGGCGCTGACGCACGAGCGGGTCGAGATCGAGCACGTGCCGGTCGGCCGCGCGGTGGACGCCGTGCCGCCGGTCCGGGAGGAGGGCGACACGACGATCTTTCCCGTGGTGGAGGAGGTGGTCGTGGTCGAGCGCCGGCTGGTCCTCAAGGAAGAGATCCGCATACGACGCCTGCGCAGCACGGAACGGCACCAGGAAACGGTGACGCTGCGGACGCAGGACGCCGTGGTCACCCGCACCGAGGCGGTGCCGCAACCGGCTGGCGACGTCCGCCCAGCCCTCGGGACTGAACGCAACCCTATCCAGGAACCAAGCCCATGACCGAAGAAACCATCGTCGCCATGTACGACACGCCGGCCCACGCCGCCGCCGCCGTCCAGGACCTCAAGGCGGCCAATGTGCCGCCCAACGCGATCAGCAGCCACGCCCAGGGCGGCACGGCCGGCGGCACGACGGCCGCGCCCGCCCGCGAGCCGGGCTTCTGGTCCAGCCTGTTCGGCGGGGAGACGACCGACTCCGCGGTGTATGACCGCAGCCTCGAAAGCGGCTCGACCGTGGTGACGGTCAAGGTGCCCGAGCAGCACAAGAGCCGGGTCGTCGAGATCCTGGAGCGGCACGACCCCATCGACTTCGACAACCGCGCTGCCAGCTACGGCACGACGCAGACGACCACGACGACGACCAGGGCGGCAGCCCCTGCCATGATGGCATCGGCCAAAGCCCCGCTGCCCCAGGCCACTGCCCGGCCGTCCGCGACCGTGGCCGGCGACGACACCATCAAGGTCATGGAGGAGCGTTTCACCGTTGGCAAGCGCGCGGTGAACAGCGGCGGCGCGCGCGTGCGCAGCTACGTGGTCGAGACGCCGGTGGAGGAGCAGGTTTCCCTGCACAGCGAGACCGTGCGGATCGAGCGCCATGCGGTGACGGACGACCGCCAGGTGACGGACGCTGACTTCCGCGAGCGCTCGGTCGAGATGCAGTCGAGCAGCGAGGAGGCCGTGGTCGGCAAGACCGCCCGCGTCGTCGAGGAGATCAGCCTGCACAAGGAGGCCAGCGACCGCGTCGAGACGGTGCGCGACACCGTGCGCAGCACCAAGGTCGATGTCGAGCAGGTGCCGGCCGTCGAGACGGCGACCAAGACGGCGACCGCCACGATGGCGGCGACCAAGCTCGCCGCCGCTCCGCCGATGCCGGCCACTCCCGTCAACCCGAAGGTCTGAACCCTCGCCGCAACCGTCCGGGATGCCCCGCGCATCCCGGGCCTCCTCCAGGAGGACGCCATGAGCACCACCACCCTTCCCAACCCCGGCCAACCCCGGTCCGCCGTCGTCGAGACCGTCACCACCGCAACTCATGAGGGCGAGCATACGCATACACGCATTTCCTGGGCCGCCATCATCGCCGGCGTCATCCTGGTCGTCGCGGTACAGATGCTGCTGAGCATGCTGGGCCTCGGCGTCGGCCTCGGCCTGGTCAGCCCGAACACCGGCGGCACACCGGACGCCAGCAGCTTCGGCATCGGCGCCGGGCTGTGGTGGCTGGTCAGCAGCCTCGTCGCCCTCGCGCTGGGCGGGTACGTGGCCTCCTGGCTGGCCGGCCTCACGACCCAGTTCGACGGCCTGCTGCACGGGGTCATGACCTGGGCGATCGCGACCCTGCTGACCTTCTACCTGCTGACCTCCGCGGTCGGCGGGCTGATCGGCGGCGCATTCTCGGTGGTCGGCGGCGGTCTGTCGTCGGCCGGGTCCGGCGTCGCGTCCGTGGCGCCCAAGCTGGCGGACGCCGCCGGCGTCAGCCCGGACATGCTGCAACAGCAGGCGCAAGCCTTCATGCAGCCGGCCAACCCTGACCCGGCCAGCATGACCCCGCAGGACGCGCAGAAGGAGATTGTGGCCGCGCTGCCGAAGCTCGCCTCCGGCGGTCCTGACGCGGCTGCGGCCAAGCAGCGGATCATCGCCATCACCGCGGCCCAGGGGCACATCAGCCAGGACGAGGCGACCCAGCGCTTCAACGACGCCCAGGCCCGCTTCACCAAAGCGAAGGATCAGACCGTGCAGACCGCCAAGAACACGGCAGACGCGAGCGCCGGCGCGGCCTCGAAAGGCTCGTTCCTGGCGTTTTTGGTGCTGGCCCTCGGTGCCGTCGCCGCGGCATTCGGCGGCCGGGCCGCCGTGCAGCGCCGCACGGTGATGACCCAGCAGCGCGTCGTGCGCTGATCCGGCATCAATCCGGCCGCCATCCATCGGCGATGGCGGCCGGCATTCCACGCTGCAACCGATAGCCCGCAATTGGGCCAAAACAGGAGATTTCACCATGGGTTTACTTGATTCAGTCCTCGGCAGCCTGATGGGCGGCGGCGCAGGCGCGTCCTCCCCGATGGGCGGCGTCCTCGGCGGCCTGCTGGGCGGCGGGCAGTCCGGCGGCATGGGCGCGGGCATGGGGTCCGCCATGGGCGGCGGCGGGCTTGGCGGCCTGATGTCGCAGTTCCAGCAAGGCGGGCTGGGCCATATCGCCCAGTCCTGGGTCGGCAACGGCCCGAACCAGCCGGTCTCGCCGGAGCAGCTGCACGGCGTGCTCGGCGCCGACCAGGTGCAGGGCATGGCCAGCCAGGCCGGGATGCAGCCGCAGGACTTCCTGTCCCAGCTCAGCCAGCACCTGCCGGAGGCCGTGCACGGCATGACGCCGAACGGCCGCCTGCCGGACGAAGGCACGATGTCGGTCTGAGCCGGAAACCGCCCACGGCGTCTGCCGTGGGCTGGCTGGCGCCGGCGTCGGCGCGTCAATGCACACCAAAGGGCAACATCATGGTCAACCGCACGGTCGCGGCGCTCGTCGCAGCCACGTTCCTGAGCCTGCAATGCCTGCCGGGTCCGGCCCTGGCGGAAAACCAGATGGGCTACCGGCTGCTCTCCACGGAGCAAGCGGCCGGGCTGCCCCGCAACGGCGGTGCGCTCGGCATGGACATCGGCCCGGCGCAGCAGATCAACGAGGGCAGCATGACCTTCGAGCTGCTGCGGGTGAACGGGGTGCACCGGGGTTCGCCCGGCGCGCAGGCCGGGTTCCACGTCGGCGACCAGATCATCGCCGCCGACGGGCAGGTGTTCCCAAGCGTCGCCACGTTTGCCGCCTATGTCGGCTCCGTGCCGCCCGGTCAGCAGGTCGCCGTCGATTACATGCCGGCCAACGGCGGGCCGCAGCAGGCGCAGCGCCTGGCGGTCACGGTCGGCGCGGGTGGGCGGGCCGTGCCGGCGCAGGCGGCCGAGCCGGCCCGCACCGGCATGTCCACGGGCAGCAAGCTCGCGATCGGGGCCGGCGCTGCGGCGCTATTCGGTTGCTACAAGCTCGGCTGCTTCAACCGCTCCACGGCACAGCCTGGCAATGCCGTCGCAGGAGGAAGCAACCAGCTCCGCTGAACGCCAGCCAGACGAAACGTGCCAGCCACCGCGCGCCGTGCTTGTCCGCCTTGACTGCCATCACGGCAGGAGAGGGATGGCATTGCGGCAGGGTTGGCAGAGCGACGCCGCCTCTGCCGGCCTTCGCGTCAACAAACAACAAGGGAACTCCAATCATGAAAACACTGCTCGTGGCATTCGCTATCCTGGGCGCCGCTCCGGCCCTCGCGCAAAATCCGCTGACTACCACCCAAAGCCCTCCTGCGGGGAACTCGGGCCAATCGACTCCGGAACCGACGAACAGCCTGCCGAAGGCAGCCGGCACGGAAAAGCCGACGCAGCAGCCAGGGTCCACCGTCGGCGACACGGTGCAGACGCAATCCCTGTCCACGGGCGTCGGCAAGCCCGCACTGCCGCCCCCTGTCACGCGGTAAGGTGATGCGCTCGGCCAGCGCCCAGCCATCGCATGGTAGCGCGGACTAGCCGAAATCCAGTCGCTCGACGGCACGCCCGCTTTGAAGCGGTTCGAGAGGCCGCCTTGCTTGTGACAAGCTGCTCCGCAGCCCGGCAACGCCAGTCCGATCCTCGGAACCTGAGCCGCAGAATCCCAACGTTGCCTTGTGATTAAACACGGAAGAGAGTGCTTCGGGTTGAACAACCGAGGCTTGACATCAACCGAAGCAATCCTGTTCGAAGGACAACAGCATGCGAACCATCCTTATCCCGGCTGCCTTCATTGCCGCTCTGGCGACCAGCATTCCCACCAGGCCTGCTCAGGCCGCGGGTTGCATCAAGGGCGCAATTGCAGGCGGGCTGGCAGGCCACGTCGTAGGGCACGGGGTACTCGGCGCTGCCGGGGGCTGCTTCGCCGGCCGCAGCCTGGCCGATCGGTCGGCACGTCAGAAGCAGTTGGGACAGCAGAACCTGCAGGACGGAAGCCAGGGCTACACCTCCGGGGGCGCGCCGGCTCCAGGCGGCTACAACTCAGGCTTTTCGCAGGGCCAGAGCTATACATCGGGTCGGCAGGACCAAGGCTATGGTGCTCGGGCCACTCAACAAGGCCAGGGCGTGCCGCAGAACTGAAGCCTTGGGCACATCCTGGTCTTTGAGCGCTCCCGGGGAGGCCGGCTCCGCCTCGATGGCATCATCGCTGCGCCACCGCCAACGGATGATCCCAGGCATGTGGGCAGCCGCAAGCCTGGCAACCAGAAAGCGTGGAAATGATCAACACGGACAACGTGCGTGTCCTCGTCCTCGCCTGGACGGACCGGGACGGCCTTGCCTCAGTCGGGGTGTTCAGGAAAGCGGGGTTGCGGGCCGAGCTCTGCACAAGCCCTATCGAACTCGTCTTGGGTCTCAAAGCAGGAGCCGGAGCCGTCCTGATCGCTGAGGAGGCGCTATCAGGACAGTTGCTGGACGACTTGGCGGCATGGGTCGGCCGGCAGCCGCCCTGGTCGGATCTGCCATTTGTGGTTCTGATCAGCTGTCAGAAACAGCCCGCCATCACAGCGTGCCGGCAGTGTCTGATCGTGAGGCTGCGCAACGTGGTGTTGCTCGAACGGCCGGTCCAGCCCATCGCCTTGGCAAGCAGCATCCTGTCCTCGGTCAGAGCTCGCCGATGCCAGTATGCGGTGCGCGCGCACCTTGCGGAACGAAGGCTAGGCAGTCGTTGTGCTGAAATCCCTGGCTGCCGCTCGGCCCAGCAAAATCCAAACCGCAGGCATTGCGCTGCGTTCCAGGCTCTCCGGGCGGGACCATGCCGGGGTATTGCTGCACCAATTGCGCGGGGTCAAGGCGCTCGGCTGGTGGGTGGCTCCACCCATGATCCCGACAACACGCTGCAAGCTGCCAGTGCCAACCTCGCCATGGCGTGCCGCCGGATCGTGCAGGCGCCGGCCGGCATCCGGGATGCAGCCTACCGACGGCACCAGGCTCGTCCACACCGAACGAGCTGAACAACTTACGGACGGATGACACAATGAACGAGACGAAGCCCATCGACCCGTCCGAGTACGGCGAGCCCGGGGCGGCCGGAGCGACGTCGAGCAACCTTCCCCTCGCTTGCGCTGCGGAAGCGATCGGCACGTTCCTGCTTGTGCTGGTCGGAACTGCCGTGGCCACCGCGGCCGTACTCGGCAAGGGCACCGCCGGACCTGCCTACAACTCCCTTGCGGTGGCACTGTCCTTCGGGCTGATCCTCATCCCGATCGTCGGCTCGCTCGGACAGGTCAGCGGCGCGCACGTGAACCCGGCCGTGACGTTCGGCCTGGCCGTTGCCGGGAAGTTCCCTTGGGCCTACGTGGCGCCGTACTGGGCGGCACAGCTCGTGGGCGCGGCCATTGGCGCCGTCGTGGTGTGGGCGGCCTACGGCCCAGGCGCCTACATCGACGCGCATCTCGGCGCGCCGTCGCCGGTGAACGGGGCAAGCGAGATGCAGGTGCTGCTCGTGGAGGCGCTGATCGCCTTCATCCTGGTGTTCACGGTGATCTCGACGACCACGGACAAGCGCGTGCCGCCGGGGAGCGCCGCGGTCGCCATCGGCTTCGCGCTGGCGGCCGGCGTGCTGCTGGGCGGCCCGGTCAGCGGCGGCGCCGGCAACCCTGCCCGTGCGCTCGGGCCGATGATCGTCGCGGGGACCTACCCGGTCTGGTTTTTCTATTGCGCGGGTCCGCTGCTCGGCGGCGGAGTTGCCGCATTGGCGTTCCGTCTTGTGGGGATGGCGAACACGCCGAAAGTGGCAGAAACCCGTTCGTCAAGGACAAAGCCACTGGCGTGACGTTGGCTGGAACCGCTCCGGCCGTCAGGTCCGGACCATCAAGGATTGCACCCCAACGATGAACAGCCCCCGCCAGGCCGATGCCTCGACGTCCATGGACACGTCGGCACCCGCAACCCATGAGAACCGCGTTTGCATCATCGGATGCGGCCGTGTCGGAATGGCAAGCGCCTACGCCCTGATCCAGAGCAGCTTCATTCGGGAGCTTGTCCTGGTCGGCCGGTCGCAGGAGCAGACGGAAGGCGAGGTGATGGACCTCGAACACGCCGTCGCCGTGCCGATGAAATCGCCGATCAAGATCATCAACGGCGACTATGCCGAGGCGGCGAGGAGTTCAGTCGTCGTGGTGACAGCCGGCGAGGCGACCAGCGGCCCGGATGAATCCCGGCTCGACCTGCTGTCCAAGAACGCCGTGATCGTCCGCGACATCGTCGGCAAGCTGAAGGCCGAGGGCTTTGCGGGCGTCCTGGTCATGGCATCGAACCCCGTGGACGTTCTGGCGCAGATCGCGCAGGAGGTTTCGGGGCTGCCGGCCGGGCAGGTGATCGGTACGGGCACGCTGGTCGACACAGCCCGCCTGCGTAGCCTGCTCGCAGACGAGCTAAGCATCGAGCCGCGCGCCGTCGATGCCTACATCATCGGGGAGCACGGGGATTCGGAGATCGCGGTCTGGAGCGGTGCCCGGGTCGCAGGGGTGGAGCTCGGACGCTACCCCGGCGCCCGGGCGCTTCCGGACTACGGCGACATCCTCGACCGGGTGCGCCGCGCCGCGCCGGAGGTAGTGAAGCGAAAGGGGCACACAGCCTATGCGATCGGGCTGTGCGTGCAGCGCATCTGCGAGGCGGTGCTGCGCAACGAGCGCGCTGTCCTGGCCGTCTCAGCCCTGCTGCAGGGCGAGTACGGTATCGAGGGCGTCTATCTCGGCACGCCCTGTGTCGTGGGAAAGAACGGGGTGGAGCGGATCATCGAGCTGGACCTGGACGCGGGAGAGCGCGAAGGCATGCAGGCGTCGGCAAAGCTGCTGAAGAGCATGCGGCAGGATCTTCCAGACCAGGAGGAAACATAGCGCGGATGCGCCGGCACCCAGCCGCAGCGGGACAGGCAATCCGGCATGGCCCGCGCATGGTTCCCGCTCAACTCTGGCGTTGGAGTCTGGAAACCTATGATGTCCCCATCGCACTGTGATGCGACCCGCCGCAACCTCGTCCTGACCGTGTGCTTTGGGCTGCAGTTTCCTTGGCGCCTGACGAGCAACGGCTGAACCTGACAGGAGGCCAGCATGGCCAAATCTTTGAACGACCTCGCTGCGGCAGGAGTTTCCGTCTGGCTCGACGACCTGAGCCGGCCCCGCATCCAGACAGGCAGCTTGGCCCGCATGGTCGCGCAAGGGGACATCGTCGGCATCACGACCAACCCGACGATCTTCGCCAAGGCCATCGGTGCCGGGTCGGGCTACGAGGACCAGCTACGCGACCTGGCGCTGCGCGGCACCGCCATCGGCGAGACGCTTCGCCTCCTGACCGCGTGTGACGTCCGGGCCGCCTGCGACATCCTGTGGCCGATCTATGACCGCACGAACACCCGCGACGGGCGCGTGTCCATCGAGGTGGACCCGCGCATCTCCGGCGACACCGACCGGACCGCGGCTGAAGCGCGGGGGCTGTGGTGGTTGGTGGACCGGCCGAACCTGTTCATCAAGGTCCCGGCGACCCTGGCCGACTTGCCGGCGATCACCGCCAGCCTGGCCGACGGCATCAGCGTGAACGTCACACTGATCTTCTCGCTCGACCGTTACCGGGCCGTGCTTGAGGCGTTCCTCACGGGCCTTAAGAAGCGCCAAGCCGCTGGCGGCAGCCTTGCGGGCATCGAGAGCGTGGCCTCGTTCTTCGTCAGCCGTGTCGATGTCGAGGTGGACCGCCGGCTTGCCGAACTCGCGTCCCGGGCGGACGGCAAGGAGCTAGCCGGCGATGCGGACCGGCTCCGCGGGCAGGCGGCGGTCGCCAATGCACGCCTTGCCTACGAGATCTACGAGCAGATGCTGGCGTCGCCTCGCTGGCAGGCACTTGCGGCGCAAGGCGCCCGTCCTCAACGCCTGCTTTGGGCCTCCACGGGAGTGAAGGACAAGTCGGTCAGCGACACCCGCTATGTCATCGACCTTGTTGCGCCGGACACGGTCAACACCATGCCTGAGGCCACCCTGCAGGCTGTCGCCGACCACGGCCAAGTGACCGGCGGCACTGTCCGAAACGGCTATACGGCGGCACGCGCGGTTTTCGCGGAGCTGAGCCGGATGGGTGTGGACATGGAAGAGGTTGCCGACATCCTGGAACAGCAGGGCATTGCCTCTTTCGCCGTGAGCTGGGACGAGCTGATCGCCTCGGTAACCCGGCAACTGGAGAGGTCGGGGGCCAAGGTCATGCCTGCCGGCGCCGTCAAGCCGGCAGGCGGCGAAGGGGACCAGGACGCGGCGCCGGCCGTTGGAGCGCCGCGCGCAACGGAGAGCAAGGTGCGGGCATGACCTGCCCCGGCCCGCGTCTGTCGTCCGTTGAGCTTGGGGCCTGGTCCCGGCTTCGCAGCGTCGGTGGTGCCGAGAGGGCAAACCGACTCGGGATTCACCTTCGTCGCCGTCCCGCCAGCAACCCACCCAGCCTCGAAGGGGCCACGATATGACCGATACTGCGGCAACGCCGCCTGCGCCGAAGACCGTGCCGCCGCGCGACCAGCATCTGCGCGACATGGCCGATTGCATCCGGTTCCTGTCGATGGACGCCGTGCAGCAGGCCAAGAGCGGGCATCCCGGAGCGCCGATGGGCATGGCGGACATCGCCACCGTCCTGTTCAAGGACTTCATGCAGTTCGACGCCGCCGACCCGCACTGGATCGACCGCGACCGCTTCATCCTGTCCAACGGCCACGGTTCGATGCTGCTCTACAGCTTGCTCTACCTGACCGGCTATCGGGACATGCCGATTGAGGAGATCAAGCGCTTCCGCCAGGTTGGCAGCAAGACGCCGGGCCATCCCGAGTACAGGCACGCCGACGGCATCGAGCTGACCACGGGGCCGCTGGGCCAGGGCATCGCCGAGGCGGTCGGCATGGCGCTGGGCGAGCGTATCATGCACGCCCAGTTCGGCGGCGATCTCGTGGACCACTTCACCTACGTCTTCATGGGCGACGGCTGCCTCATGGAGGGCATCAGCCAGGAGGCGGTCTCGCTTGCCGGCCACCTGAGGCTCGGCCGGCTGATCGCCTTCTGGGACGATAACTCCATCTCCATCGACGGCGCGACCAGCCTCGCGGTCTCCGACAACGAGGTCGAACGGTTCCGCGCCTCCGGCTGGCACGTGCTGGAGATCGACGGCCACGACACGGACGCGATCCGCGCGGCCATCGTCACCGCCCGGTCGGTGACGGACAAGCCCACCATGATCGCCTGCCGCACCATCATCGGCTTCGGCTTCCCAACCAAGGCCGGTACGCAGAAGGCGCACAGCGACGCGCCGGGCGAGGACGAGATCGCCGGGGCGCGCAAGATCCTCGGCTGGGACCATCCGCCGTTCGTCATCCCGGGCGACCTGCTGGACGAGTGGCGCGTCATCGGCGCCAGGGGCGCCAAGGCGCGGGCCGACTGGGCCGGGCGGGTAAGGCGGGCGCCGGACGGCCTGCGGCAGGACTTCGAGCGCCGCAACGAGGGCAAGCTGCCGGCGGATTGGAAGCAGGCCATCGCCGCCGCGCGCCGCGAGTTCATCGAGAGCGGAAAGGAGCTTGCCACCCGCCAGGCAAGCGGCACCGTGCTCAACCACCTGTTCGACGCGATCCCCGAACTGCTGGGCGGCTCGGCCGACCTCACGCCGTCCAACAACACCAGGGCGAAAAACCAGGTCGAGATCAAGCCGGGGGAGTACGGAGGCTCCTACGTCCATTACGGCGTGCGCGAGCACGCCATGGCGGCGGCGATGAACGGCATCGCGCTGCATGGCGGACTCATTCCGTATGGCGGCACGTTCCTGTGCTTCTCGGACTATTGCCGCCCGGCGATTCGCCTCGCCGCCATGATGCAGATCCGCACGGTGTTCGTGATGACCCACGACTCCATCGGTCTTGGTGAGGACGGCCCGACCCACCAGCCGGTCGAGCACCTCGCAGCGTTACGCGCCATCCCGCACTTGGCCGTCTATCGCCCCGGCGACGCGGTGGAAACCGCCGAGTGCTGGGAGAACATCCTGGATACCCCGCGGCGCGCAGCACTTCTGGCCCTGTCCAGGCAGCCGATGCCGCTGCTGCGGTGCGAGATTGACACGGAGAACAAGTCGGCCAAGGGCGCCTACGTCCTGCGGGAGGCCGAAGGCGGGGCGCGCAGGCTCACCCTGATGGCGACAGGCTCCGAGCTGCACCTCGCCTTGGAGGCCCGCAACCTGCTGCAAGAGGAGGGCATCCCCACGGCGGTCGTCTCCATGCCGTGCCGCCTGCTGTTCGAGGAGCAGGACCGCGCCTACAAGCGATCCGTCATGGGCGAGACGCATGCGCGGGTGGCCGTGGAGGCCGCGGTGGAGCTGGGCTGGGAACGCTACCTCGGCTTCCAGGGGCGCTTCGTGGGGATGCACGGCTTCGGCGAGTCCGGCAAAATCGCCGAGGTCTACCAGAAGTTCGGCATCACGACCGACGCCGTCGTGCAGGCCGCCCGCGAGGTCATGCAGGAGGTGTATGGCTGACCCGGCGCATCCTGTGGCGACGCAGCCGGGCTTGCATCGCCGGGGTCAGGCCTTCCGGGTAGAGGCATGGTAGATCTCGTCGATGGCAGCCGCGAGCGCCGCATCGAATGCGGCATCGTCCATCGAGTGCTTGAGATCCTCGGTCAAGGCTCGGGAGAAGCTCGCGACCATGCCGTGGTTGGCCGCCAGGCGCTTGCAAGCGTCGGCGCGCGTGTAGCCGCCGGACAGCGCGACGACCCTGGCGACGCGCGCATGATCCGTCAGTGGCGTGTAGAAATCCGGGACATCCGGGATCGTCAGCTTGAGCATCACCTGGCGGTCGTCCGGCAAGGCGTCGAGATGCCGGGTCAGCTCCGCCAGCAGGATGGCCTCCGCGCCGGCCTTGTCCGGGCTCTTGATCGAAACCTCTGGCTCGATGATGGGCATGAGGCCGTGCCTGGCGACCTGCGCCGCCACCTCGAACTGCTGCTTCACCACGGCCGCGATTCCCACGTTCGAGGACAGGTTGATCACTGAGCGCATCTTGGTCCCAGCGACGCCCAGCTTCACGGCCCGGGCGAGCAGCGCATCGAGCGCCGGCATCGGCTTCATCAGGCTGACGCCGTCCTTCTCGGCCTCCAGCCCCTTGTCCACCTTCAAGAGGGGCACGACGCCCCGCTGCTCCCACAGGAAGGCCGGGATCGGCTTTCCCTGCGCCTCCCCGTCCATCGTGGCCTCGAACAGGATGGCTGCGATGACCTTGCCGCCGTTGAAGGCCGGCGCGGTGATGATGCGGACGCGCATCTCGTGCATAAGCCTGAACATCTCGGCATCGCCGCTGTAGGCGCTGTCCGGGATGCCGTATAAGCGCAGAGCGCCCGGCGTCGAGCCGCCGCTCTGGTCAAGAGCTGCGATGAAGCCGTCCTTCCGCGTGACCTGCGTCATCATCATCGTGTCAGCCATGGTCATCCTCGCCTTAAACCGATGCGCCCGAGGAGCGCGCGTTTGTCCGCGGCCAGATGCCCCCAACCGACGAGCGCACCAGGAGCAGCCGAGACCCAAGCATCTTCGGCCCGGATGTCCGCCTTGTCACTGCTGCGATGGCGGGCCACGGCGCGGCTTGCGTGTCCTGGATGCCTCGTCGGAACATCTGGGGCAAAGTAGTGGAAGCAGGCGACTTCCCTCGGTCAACCTTTACCGGCTAGCTCCTGCGTCGCCCGGGGATTGGGCGCACGGGTTTCAGAGGCTTGGCGCGCAGCGCAGAGTTGTCGGCGTGGCGGCGTCTGCCAGCGGTCCCTGCCTGGCCGCCAATAGGGGGTCTGGGGAGATGCCGTAATGGGCCGTCACCGGGGACTGATTGCTGGCGCAGTCGGAGCGGGTTGGCGAGGCCGTGAGAACGGGCTTGGGGTTGCGCTGCTGGCACCGGACTGCATCCGGCGGGCGGCCATGCGGCGGCTGGAGGACGCTGCGCTTCCTGACCCGCCGGTCGTTCAGTATGGCTTGTTCGTTCAAGCACACCAAACGCCGGTCATTGCGGCGGTGCCGTCGTGATTTGTGTGGAAATGGCTTGGGCAGCGTGTCTCCAGCGGGGTGGTAGTTGGCTCGGCTAAGCGGCGAGGTCAATGGGGGCAGGAGGGGCAAGCTTCTCGCCCAGGGTCTGCCACCCGTCCACCTTGCGCATGGTGATCTCGCGGAAACGCGAAGCGTTTGCCGCCGGGCCTGACGCGAGCAGCGCCCAGAACAGCATGGCGGCCGTCTCGGCCGAGGGCAGCACGGTTTGCGTCTTGATCCGGCGCTTGAATTCCTCGTGCAGCCGCTCGATGGCATTCGTCGTCCGTGCCGACTTCCACTGGCCCGGGGGCAGGCGGAGAAAGGCGAACAGCCGGTCGCCGGCCTCCTCCAGGCTGGCTGCCACCGCCGGGCAGCGCAGCCGCCACTTGCGCAGAAAGGCGCGGCGCCGGGCTTCCACCTGCTTGGCGGTCTCGGCGTAGATCATGTCCGTGTAGTCGGCCGAGACTTCCTCGTGCAGCGCGTCCGACGCATGGGCCAACAGGTTCCTGTGTTTATGGACTTGTACAGCGCTGGGCGGGCACGTCGGGCCACAGCGTCGCCAGCGCCCGCTCCAGCCCGGCTCCGCCGTCGGTGATCAGGAACTCCGGCGTGCGCAGGCCGCGGGCGATCAGGCCGTCAAGCACCCCGCGCCACGCCGCCTCGCTCTCGCCGCCCATGTTCTTCACCGCCAGCAGCACCTTCTGCCCGTCCCGGCGCACACCCAGCACCACCAGCAGCGAGATGTTCGTCGCGCGGCGGTCCAGCTTGACGCGCACGACCGTGCCGTCCAGGATCAGGCGCACGACGTCCTCTCCCGCCAGGTCGCGCCCGTTCCAGGCGTCCCAGTCCGTTCTCACCTTGCGCCAGGTGTGGCTCACCACGTCTTTGCCGACCGCGCCCCCGAACAGGGCAGCCAGCGCGCGCTTGACGCGGCGCGTGTTGGTGCCGGACAGGTAGTCTTACTGTGTCATAAACTCAGCCTGCGGGCTGATCTTTTGGCAGCATGGGC
>CAXTTB010000028.1:0-15892 GCA_964246905.1 uncultured Acetobacteraceae bacterium
GGTCGAACCCCTGGCAGATCGGCAGGCGCAGGCCCCACAGCGTCACGTGGTCCGGGATGTCGGGCGCGCCCACGGCGCCGAACAGGATGGCGTCCGCCGCGCGCAGCCGCTCCAGCCCGTCCGCCGGCATCAGCGCGCCGGTGCGGCGGTAGCGGTCCGATCCCCAGTCCAAGTGGTCCACCTGCAACCGGAAACCGCCGTCGCGGTCGGCCACCGCCTCCAGCGCCTCCAGCCCGGCGGCAACGACCTCCGGCCCGATGCCGTCGGCGGGGATGGAGGCGATCCGGTGGTGGCGCATGGTTTGCAGGGCCTCATGGGAAACGTCCCGTGTAGCCCGGCACGCCGCCGCTTGCCAGCATCCCCCGTGCCCGGCATGGAGGCGCGGGACAGGAGAGTTTGACCATGCGTAGAGCAGTTGCGGTTCTTTGCCTGGCGGCGGGGCTATCGGGCGCCGCACAGGCGCAAACGCTGCGCATCGCGTTGCGCGAGGACCCGGACATCCTGGACCCCACCCTGGCCCGCACCTACGTCGGGCGCATCGCCTTCGCCGGGCTGTGCGACAAGCTGTTCGACATCAACGAGAAGCTGGAGATCGTGCCGCAACTGGCGCTGTCCTACGCCTGGGCGGACCCGACGAACCTGGTTATCAAGCTGCGTCCCGGCGTCGTGTTCCATGACGGCGAGACGCTCGATGCGGCGGCGGTCAAGTACTCGCTGGAGCGGCACCTTACCATGCAGGGCAGCTTCCGCCGCAGCGAGATCAACGTGATGGACCGGGTCGAGGCCGTGGACCCGCTCACGGTCCGCATCGTGCTGAAAACCGCGTCGTCGCCCTTCGTGTCGCAACTGACCGACCGCGCCGGCATGATCGTCTCGCCCAAGGCGGCGGAGGCGGCGGGCAGGGATTTCGGCCTGCACCCGGTCTGCGCCGGGCCGTTCCGCTTCGTGGAGCGGGTGCCGCAGGACCGCATCGTGCTGGAGCGGTTTCCCCAGTACTGGGACGCCGAGGCGATCAAGCTGGACCGGGTGGTGTACCTGCCGATCCCGGACAGCTCCATCCGCCTCGCGAACCTGCAGGCGGGCAGCATCGAGCTGTCGGAGCAGATCCTGCCGACCGACGCGGACGCGGTGCGCGGCAACCCGCGGCTGCGCCTCGTGACCTCGGACAACCTGGGCTACTCGGGCATCACCATCAACATCGGCAACGGGCCGCGGGCCAAGACGCCGCTTGGCGGTGATGCCCGGGTGCGCCAGGCGTTCGAGCTGTCGCTGGACAAGGCGACGATCAACCAGGTCGTCTATAACGGCCTCTACACGCCGGTGTCGCAGGGCCTGTCGCCCAGCAGCCCCTATTACGACAAGGCCGTGCAGCCGCATGAGCGGGACGTGGCGCGGGCAAAGGCCTTGCTGAAGGAGGCCGGGGCGGCGCTGCCGGTGCCGGTCGCGCTCACGGTGCCGAACAACCCGGATCAGCGGCAGTCTGGCGAGATCATCCAGGCGATGGCGGCGGAGGCCGGGTTCGACGTGCGGATCACCGCGTCCGAGTACGCTTCCGCGCTGGCCGCGGCCACCCGGGGAGAGTTCGAGGCGTTCTTGAACGGCTGGTCCGGCCGGGCCGATCCCGACGGCAACCTGTTCACCTTCATGCACAGCAGCGGGGCGCAGAACGACGGCAAGTACGCCAACCCCAAAGTGGACGCGCTGCTGGATCAGGCGCGGGCCACGCAGGACGTGGCGGGGCGGCGCGCGCTGTACGACCAGGCGCTTGAGCAGATCGGCAAGGACCTGCCTATCGTGTACCTGAACAATCCCAAGAACGTCGTCGGCATGTCGGCGCGCGTGACCGGGTTCCGCCCGGTGCCGGACGGCATGATCCGGCTGCAGGGCGTCGGGTTGGCGAAGTAGCCATGCGCAGCCATCTCGGCGGCCGGCTGCTGCAGGTCCTGCCCACGGTCCTGCTGGTCAGCATCCTGGTGTTCGCCCTCCAGCAGCTCATGCCCGGCGATCCCGCCGTCGTGCTGGCGGGGGAGGAGCGGGGCGACCCCGCCGTGCTGGCGCAGATCCGCAGCGAGCTGTGGCTCGACCGCTCGCTGCCGGTGCAGTACTTCCACTGGATCGGCAACGTGCTGCGCGGCGACCTGGGGTTCAGTTGGCGCATCCGCCAGCCCGTCGCGTCCCTGGTGCTGACCAAGCTGCCGGTGACGCTGCAGCTCGCCGCGATGGCGTTCGGGATCGCGCTCCTCATCGGCGTGCCCGCCGGCATCCTGTCCGCGGTGAAGCGCAACACCGGCTGGGACTACGTGGCGAACCTTATCGGGCTGGCCGGGCTGTCCACGCCGAACTTCTGGCTCGGCATCATGCTGATCCTGCTGATCTCTGTGAAGCTCGGCTGGCTGCCGCCCTCCGGCTACGTGCCGCTGACGGAGGACTGGCGGCAGTCGCTCGCCACCACCATCATGCCGGCCTTCGTGCTGGGCAACGCCATCGCCGCCATCCTGATGCGCCATACCCGCAGCGCCATGCTGACCACGCTCGACCAGGATTTCGTGCGGACCGCGCGGGCCAAGGGGTTGAACGAGTGGGCCGTCGTGCTGCGCCACGCCTTCCGCAACGCGCTGGTGCCGGTCGTGACCCTGGGGGCGCTGGAACTCGGCACGCTGCTGTCCGGCGCGGTGCTGACGGAGCAGGTGTTCAGCATCCCGGGCTTCGGCAAGCTGGTGGTGGATGCGGTGTTCAACCGGGACTACCCGGTCGTGCAGGGCGTCGTGCTGGTCACGGCGTGCCTGTATATCCTGCTGAACCTGCTGGCCGATGTGCTGTATGTCGTCATCAACCCGCGGCTGCGCGACGCATGAGGTCCAGCCCGGGTGCCCTGGCGCTGCGCCGGTTCCGCGGGCGCCCGGCGGCGGTGCTGGGCTTCGCCGTAATCGCCGTGTTCGTGCTGGTCGCCATAGCTGCGCCGCTGATCGCGCCGTATGATCCCGTCGCCACCAGTTGGACCGCCATCCGCAAGGCGCCGTCGATGCAGCACTGGATGGGCACGGACGAGAACGGGCGCGACGTGCTGTCCCGCGTGGTGTTCGGCGCGCGGGCGTCCCTGCTGGCCGGCGTCGTCTCCGTGCTGATCGCGGCAGGCGTCGGGGTGCCGGTCGGCCTGTTGGCCGGGTTCGCCGGCGGGCGGGTGGACGCGGTGATCGGCCGGGTGGTGGATGCGATGCTGGCCTGCCCGTTCCTGATCCTGGCCATCGCGCTCGCGGCGTTCCTCGGCCCGGCGCTCACCAACGCCATGGTGGCCATCGGCGTGACCGCGGCACCAGTGTTCGCCCGCGTCGCCCGCAGCGCCACGATGGACACGATGACGTATGACTACGTCGAGGCCGCCCGCGCCGTCGGCAACCCGCCCTGGCGCGTGGCGCTGCGCCATGTGGCGCCCAACATCATCCCGCCCGTGCTGGTGCAGGCGACGCTGGCGATTGCGCTGGCGATCATCGCGGAGGCCAGCCTGTCCTTCCTCGGCCTCGGTCAGCAGCCGCCGGCGCCGAGCTGGGGCAGCATGTTGAACTCGGCGCAGCGTTTCCTGACCCAGGCGCCCTGGCTCGCGGTGTTCCCGGGCGCAGCCATCTTCCTTGCGGTGCTGGCGTTCAACCTGGTCGGCGACGGCCTGCGCGACGCGCTCGATCCCCGGCGCCGCTGACGGGGATGCTGCGCACGGGACCTGCAACGCCGCTTGACCGGCGCGCGGCGCGGGGGTCCGATGCGCGGACAAGCAAACGGGAGGCAACAATGCGGGCATGGGTGGTGGTGGAGAACGGGGCGGATCTGCAGGAGCGGGACCTGCCGACGCCGGAGCCGCAAGGCACCGAGGTCCTGCTGGAGGTCACGCATTGCGGGGTGTGCCACTCCGACCTGCATATCTGGGAAGGGCATTACGACCTCGGCGGCGGCAAGCGGATGTCGCTCAAGGACCGCGGCGTGGTGCTGCCGCTGGCGATGGGGCATGAGATCGTCGGGCGCGTCGTGAAGCTCGGCCCCGATGCGGCCGGCGTGACCGTGGGCGACGTGCGGATCGTGTTCCCCTGGCTGGGCTGCGGCCAATGCGAGCGCTGCCTGGCGGAAGAGGACAACATGTGCACCGTCGCCAGCCGCAGCCTGGGGGTTTACCAGAACGGCGGCTACGGCACGCACGTCGTGGCGCCGCATCCGCGCCACCTGATCGACCCCGGCACGCTCGACCCAGCGGTTGCGGCGACCTATGCCTGTTCCGGCGTCACGGTGTACTCCGCCGTCCGCAAGGTGCTGCCGATGCCGCCCGACGAGCCGATCGTGCTGATCGGCGCCGGCGGGCTGGGCCTGAACGCCATCGAGATCCTGAAGGCCCTGGGCCACAAGGCCATCGTCGCGGTGGACCTCAGCGCGGAGAAGCTGAAGGCGGCGACGGCAGCGGGCGCCACGGCGGTGGTGGATGCGAGCACGCCGGGCACGGCGGAGCGCGTCCTCGCCGCCTGCGACGGACGGCCGGTGATGGCGATCATCGACCTGGTGAACGGCACGGCGACGGCGGCGCTTGCGTTCCCCGTCCTGCGAAAGGGTGGCAAGCTCATCCAGGTCGGCCTGTTCGGCGGAGAGATGACGCTGCCGCTGCCGCTGATGGCGATGCGTGCGCTGACGATCCAGGGAAGCTACGTCGGCAACCCGAAGGAGCTGCGGGAACTCGTTGCCCTGGCGCAGGACGGCGGCATCACCGCCCTGCCCATCACGCCGCTGCCGCAGTCCAGCGCGAACACGGCGCTGCATCGGTTGCGCGATGGCAAGGTGACGGGTCGGATCGTCCTGACTGCAGTCTGATCAGCCGAGTCTCTCATCCCGCATGGCGCGCGGCTGCTGGCTGCGCGCCATGGCGGCGGGCGGCGTGTGCGACGCCATGCGCCGCATGAGCGGCAAGGCATAGCCCAAGCGGCGCAACAGTTCCGCGGTGATCAGGATCTCTGCCCGCATCGAACCGCTATACCACAGCCGGTAGGCGGAGCCGGTCAGGCCCAGGATGCCGCAACGCTCCTGGTTGGGCATGCCAAGAAGGTCAGCAAGGCCGTCAAGCTCACGGACCGCACCTGACACCTGCTCAGGCGTTTTCAACACGTCTGACATCTTACAACTCCTCCCACTCCAAGAGGACACTGTAACGATATCTTACCGAAATGGAAATCATATTAACGTGTGCGTCACGGAAGTTTGCGGGCCTGCTACGACATGCGCCGCGGATGCAGGGACGGCGATGTGTCGGCCAGGTCGATGTCCCGAGTGCCCATGGGGCGTGCGATGAAACCCAAGGGATCCGGGACCGTCAGGATGCCATTGTCACCAATCGGGTTGCTGGCGTGGCTACGCGCACTGTAGGGACCAGCCGCCGTGCGCAACAGTGCACCGACAAAGGAGCGCCCCCAAGCCAATGCCGAGGCACCCTGGATTGCCGTCCAGCTTTCGCGCCAGCGCGCCTGGCGGTCCGCTAGGCTCATGTTCAGCGCGGTGTCCAAAGCGTCCGCCACCTCATCGGCATCATGCGGGTTGACGATCAGCGCGGAGCCGAGCTGCCGCGCGGCACCCGCGAAACGGGACAGGACCAGCACGCCTGGGTCCTGCGGGTCCTGGGCCGCGATGTACTCCTTGGCGACCAGGTTCATTCCGTCCCGCAGCGGCGTCACCAAGCCGACCCGCGCTTCCCGCATGTAGCCGGCGACGGTGCTGCGCGCGCCGGCACGGGCCACGAGGCGGAGCGGCATCCAGTCGGGTTCGCTGAACTCGCTGTTGATGCTGCCGGCCTCGCGCTCGATGGCGGTGCGCAGGTCCCGGTAGGCGATCACGTCCTTCCGCGACTCGGCGGCGATCTGCAGGAACGTCACCCGGCGCCGCAGCTCAGGCCGCGTTTCCAGCAAGCGCCGGTAGCCAGCGATCCGCTGCAACAGGCCCTTCGTCGGGTCCATGCGGTCAACCCCGAGCACCAGGCGCTGGCCGCCCAAGTTGCCGCCCAGGCTCCGGCGCAGTCGTTCCGTCGGCGCCGCGCGCCAGGCGTCCTCGGCGATGGCGGCGAAGTCCTGCGCCTCGATCTCCACCGGGAACACGCCCAGGCGGACCCGCCGCCCGCCGACGTTCAGCCAGTTGTTCGGCATCCGCAGTGCGTCGCCGATGCGGCACGCGACCTCGGCGAAGTTCTCCACGTCGTTCGCGGTCTGGAAGCCGAGCAGATCCGCCGCCAGCAGGTCGCGCAACAACGCGCCGGCCTCCGGCACGCTGGCCAGCATGTCGGCGGACGGGAACGGGATATGCAGGAAGAAGCCGATGGGCGCCCGTACGCCGCGGGAGCGCAGCGCCTGGGGCATCGCCATCAAATGGTAGTCATGGATCCAGATCAGGTCATCGGCCCGCAGAATAGGTTGCAGCGCATCCGCCAACCGCTCGTTGACCTGGCGGTAGATCTGCGCGTTGCGCCGGTCGAACGTCATCAGTTCCGGCATCGAGTGCAGCAACGGCCAGAGCGTGCTGTTGGAGAACTCGTTGTAGTAGCGGTCGTGCTCCTCGGCCGTGAGATCGACGGTCGCATACTTGACACGGCCCGACTCGGCCAGGCGGACCGGCCCGGGCGTGTCCGAGATGTTGCCGCTCCAGCCGAACCACACGCCGCCCCGCCGCTCCATCAAGGCTTCGAGCGCGACGGCGAGGCCTCCGGCCTGGGCGCCTGCTGCGGCCGGTGCGGGAACGCGGTTGCTGACGACGACGAGGCGGTTCACCTTAGCTCCATCAAAGCGATTGGCAACCGGCTCAGGAGGCCGGCCAGGGACAGGCGTGTCGTGCTCATGCTTTCCACCTCTCCGTCTAAAGTATGCACAAGCCTACGGTCCACCAGGCTACGCGGCAATAAAACATCAGTTTCCCGCCAATTACCAGCATGGGGAAGCGGCTTATCCGCCGTTGGGTCCACCGTCATGGACAACCGGGTGCCGATCACGATGGCCGAGCGCCCTTCGTGTACGCGAGCGAACGCCAGGGCATGGTCGGCGAACGGCCCTTCCAAGCGCAGCGGGAGATAGCTGCCCTGGGTGAACAGCCCGGGCGACCGGGCGCGCAACGCGAGCGTGCGTGCGATGACCGCCTGTTTCACCCGGCCGTCACGCCAGGATGGCAGCAACGAAGCTGGCCCTTCTGCCACTTCCAAGGCTGACTGCCGCGCCGCGAAATCGACCGGGCGGCGGTTGTCGGGATCGACCAGGCTGAAATCCCAGAACTCGGTCCCCTGATACAGGTCCGGGATGCCCGGGCTGGTCAGCCGCAGCAGCGTCTGCGTCAGGCTGTTGACCGCGCCCGCCGGGGCGATGCGGGCGGCGAAGCTCGCGAGTTCGCCGGCCATGTTCACGCTGCGCCCGGCGTCGAGCAGGCCCGCCAGGAAGCCGCGGCAGGCCCCTTCGTAGTCGGTGTCGGGCACGGTCCAGCTCGTGCGGCGCTTCGCCTCGCGCAACGCCTTCTCCTGCCAGCCGGCCACCCGGGTCTCGAAGGCCGCAAGCCCCTCGGCGTCGTTTGGCGCCAGGTCGAGCGGCCAGGCGGCGACCAGGGTCTGGTAGAGCATGACCTCATCGGCGGCGTCCGGCGCCGGGCCGTCGAGGTCGCGCTTGAGCGGGGCGTTGAGCCGGGTCCACCGCTGCAGCGCCGCTTCCCACTCGCCCGGGACCTCGCTGAGCACGGCGAGCCGGGCGCGGGTGTCCTCGCCGCGCTTGTGGTCGTGCGTGGCAGTGGCGAGCAGGGCATGGGGGAAACGCTTCTGCCGCTCCTTGTTGGCGGCATGGAACGCCGCGGGGCTGAGGCACCATTGCGACGGCTCGCTGCCCACCTCGTTGCGGGACAGGAGACGGCCGTAGCGGTAGAACGTGGTGTCCTCTACCGATTTCGCCGCGGTCGGGGCGGAAAGCTGCTGGAACTTCACCATCGCCCGCAGCCGTTCCTGCCGCTGCGTCCCGGCCGGCACGCCGCGCAGCCCGGTGCCGGACAGCCATTCGCATACCAGCTCCAGCAAGGGCCGGTCGGCGACGCGCACCGTGCGGCGCGCCCCGGCCATCGCCCAGTCCATGACCCGCTGGTCCGTCGGCGTGATGCCGGCCGGGCCGGCGTAGATGCGGTACACGTGGAAGTGCACCAGCAACTCCGTCAGGGTGTTGCGGATGGCGGTCAGCGTGTAGTCCCGGGTCGCCAGGTTGCGCCGGGCGACACGGTGCAGCGCCGAGGCGGCGTTGAACAGCTCGCTGCTCAGGTTCTCCCGCAGGATCTGGCGGCGGGCGGGCATCGCCTCGTCGTCGAAGGCGCCGGGCCGCCCGGTCAGCCCGGTCCACAGCGCCGTCAGCGGCTCCTCGCCGGCCGGGTCGTGCAGGACCGCCGCGGCGTCGTTCATGAAGTCGTAGCCGGTGGTCCCGTCGGTCAGCCAGTCGCTGGCCAGGCGCTCGTGCGGCGCCAGGATCTTCTCGATCCACAGCACCACCGGCTCGTCCCGGAGTCCCGGCAGGCGGGACAGGCCCACGGTCTGCAGGCGGCGACGCAGCTTGCGGCAGTAGTCGCGCGGGCTGGCGAGGCCATCGACGTGGTCGATCCGCACGCCGTCGATCAGGCCCTCGGCATACAGGCGGAACACGGTGCGGTGCGTCGCCTCGAACACCTCCGGCTGCTCGGCCCGCACGCCGGCCAGGCCGTTCACGTCGAAGAACCGGCGCCAGTTGATCTCGTCCGCCGCCGCCCGCCACCACGCCAGGCGGTAGTGCTGGCGTTCCAGGAGGCGGTGCAGGCGATCCAGCCCGCCGGACGTATCGACCGCGTAGGAGCGCAGGCATTCCTCGATTGCCGGACGGTACACCGGCTCCAGCAGCTCGTGCCGGGCAGCCTCGGCCTGCTTGCGGGTGGCTTCCCGTCCGCCGGCGCCGAGGTCCGCGAAGGCGCGCGCGGCCGGCTCCAGCGGGCCGCCCTCGGTCAGCAGGACGGCGGCGTAGTCGCGCGGGCTGATCGGGAAGCGGTGGTCGTAGTAGCCAACGAACAGGCGGCCGTCCCGGTCGTCGAAGCGCAGCGCCAACTCGCCGCGCTCCAGGCACTCGCCATAGGAGCTGCCGAGGAACGGCGCCAGCATCCGGCCGCGCAGCGACGGGTCGGGCGGGTCCCAGTCGATGTCGAAATACTCGGCATACGGGCTGGCCCGGCCCCATTCCAGCACGTCGAGCCACCAAGCGTTGTCGTTGCCACCGACGCCCATGTGGTTCGGCACGATGTCGAGGATCAGCCCCATCTCATGCGCGCGAAGCGCCGCGACGAGCCGGCGCAGCGCGTCCTCCCCGCCGAGTTCCGGGTTGATCGTGTCGTGGTCCACGATGTCGTAGCCGTGGGTCGATCCGGCGCGCGCCGTCAGCAGCGGCGACGCATACAGGTGGCTGACGCCGAGCCGGGCATAGTACGGCACCAGGGCCGTCGCGTGATCCAGGGTGAAGTCGCGGTGGAATTGCAGGCGGGCAGTGGCGGAAAGAGGCTTCATTTGGGCTTTCTGGCTTCGGCAAGCCCGGCAAGCCGGGCAGTCACCGCAGGGGGGTCAAGCAAGGCTGACGCCGGGCCGGGAAGGCGGCGGCGCCAGTTGGGGTGCTCGTCGAGCGTGCCAGGCAGGTTCGGCTGCTCGGGAAGCGCCAGGGCGTCCTCGATGGGCAGCACCGCCAGGTCGCAGGCGGCGCCGCCGATGTGGCGCGCGGCGGCATCGGCGATGCGGTCCGACTGGTCCGGGGCCGGCAGGTCCGCTTGCGCCGCGCCGCTGTCGAGCATCGTGTCCCACAGCGCCGCGCGGTCGCGGACACGGAGGTGCTGCTCGTGCCGCTGGTTCGCCGCGTCGCCCAGCAGGCCCAGCCGGCCCCGCCATTCGAGGTCGCGTCCGGCCCACCAGCCCGCCACGGTCGGCAGGTCGTGCGTGCTGGTCATCGCCGTGGCGCCCCGGGTCCAGATGCGCGGCGAGGTGAAACGGTCGTGGTGCTTCTCGAACCAGAGTACGCGCATCCCGAGCATCCCGGCCTGCTCAAGCCGGTCCTGGAACCCGTCCGGGATGGTGCCGAGGTCCTCTGCCAGCACGATGGCGCGGTGGCGGTGCGATTCGAGCGCGATGAGCCGCAGCATGTCCTCGATGGGGAAGGAGATATAGGCGCCGTCCGCCGCCGAACCGCCATCCGGCACCACCCAGAGCCGGGCGAGGCCCAGCGCGTGGTCGATGCGGACGCCGCCGGCGTGGCGCATGGTGCTGCGCAGCATCTCCAGGTAGGCGCCGAAGCCGTGCAAAACGAGGCCGCGCGGCGAGAACGCTGCCAGGCCCCAGTTCTGGCCCTGCGGGCTGAGCAGGTCCGGCGGCGCCCCGACCGAAAGACCGATCAGGGTCTCCGCCTGCCGGCTCCAGCAATGGCTGCCGCCGGAGTCGGCGCCCACGGCGAGGTCGGCCACCAAACCAACGGACATGCCGGCATCGCGCGCCGCCTGCTGCGCCGCCGCCATGCTGAGGTTGGCCTGCCATTGCATGAAGGCGTGGAAGGCGACTTCGGGAGCATGAGTCTCTGCGAACCCGGCGACGGCCGGGTTGCTGGGGTCGCGGTGCTGTTCGGGCCAGTCGCGCCAGTGCCAGCGCGTCGGGTCGGCACCGAAATGGTGGGCGTGCAGCGCCTCGAACCGGGCGTGCGTTTCCAGCGTGTCGCCCTGTTGCGCGCGGTAGGCCGCCAACTCGTCCTGCATCGCGGGGGTCGCGGCGTCGAACAGGGCGCGAAGGGCGAGAAGGCGCTTGCGCCCGGCCGCGGGCCAATCGACGAAATCGGCCGCCTCAAGCCGCCGGGCTTCGGCGTCCGGCGGCACGTCGAGCCGGGTGTGCAGCACGTTCAGCAACATGCGGCTGGATGGCGAGTACGGGCTGAAACGGTCGGGGTCGGCGGAGAACTGCGCGTGGACCGGGCTGATGGCGATGCCGGCGGCCCCATGCGCGGCGGCGGGGCCGATCAGGTCCTGCAGCGCGCCGAAATCGCCAAGCCCGGCATCCCCGGGCCGACGCAGCGCGTATAGCTGCACGGCCAGGAGCCAAGGCCGGCTGCCCGGCGCTGCGTCCGCAAGCGCGAAGCAGCGCCGGGGCGCCACCGCCAGCACCGTGTCTTGGCCGCCCAGGGTCAGCCGGTGATAGCCCGGCACGTCGATGGCCGGCAGCACGGCGCCGCCGTCACGGTCCTCCGCCGTGCCCTCGCGCAGCGTCCCGTCTTCCAGCACCAGCCGGAACCGGGCCGGCGCAACGCCGAGCTTGACGGGCTGCCCGGCCTCCGCCGTGACCAGCGGCGGCAAGGTTGAGGAGCCTTTGTCAACGGCCGCGAGGCTTGCTTCCAGATCGGATTGCGTCGCGGAGGGCAGGCCGAGCGCCGCCAGCACGGCGTGCAAGGTCTCCGGCGCGACGTCGTGCCACTCGTTGTGCACATCCCGCCAACGCGGCGCGACGCCGGCACGTTCCGCAAGCCGCAGCAGCGGGTCGTCGGTCATCCCGACGTGACCTGCACGACGATGCTGCCGGGCGGCATCGCGGCGGGTTCGGTGCCGGGCGGATGGGCGAACACGGTGCCGCCCGCCGGCACCCCGGACGATGCCGGCTCATGTCCGAGGTTCAAGGTGATCGCCAGGCGCCGTCCGGTGCCCAGCCGCCACTCTGCCTGGATCGCGCCGGTGCCCAGCACCTCCACGTCCAGGCTGCGGCAACCCGGGATGCCCGGCACGACGTGCTTGTGCCTGAGCGCGAGCAGGTCCTGCACGAAGGCGAACATGGCGGGATCGGCCTGGTCGGCCACCGAGGCGTCGAAGGTGGAGGGCGCGTTGGGGTCCGGGATCGCCGCACGCCGCGCCTCGTCCTGGAACGCCGCGAAGTGCTTGAACTCGGCGCGGCGCCCTTCCCGCACCAGCTTGGCGAGGTCCTCGTTGTGGCTGGTGAAGAACAGGAACGGGTTGCGGGCGGCATACTCCTCGCCCATGAACAGCATGGGCACGAACGGGCACAGCAGCAGCAGCGCGGTGGCGGCGCGGAGCGCCTGCGGGTCGGCCAGGGTGGTCAGCCGCTCGCCCATGGCGCGGTTGCCGATCTGGTCGTGGTTCTGCAGGCACACGACGAAGGCCGTGGTCGGCAGGTGCCCGCTCGGCTCGCCGCGCGGGCGGCCGAGGTGGGGCGACACCTGGCCCTGGTAGGCGAAGCCGTTGGCCAGGCAGTCCGCGAGCAACGCGGTCGCGTCCTGGAAATCCTCGTAGTAGCCCTCGCTTTCCCCGGTCAGCAGGACGTGCATGCAATGGTGGAAGTCGTCCGCCCACTGCGCGTCGAAGCCCTCCGCCGTGGGGCCGGTGCGAAGCAGGGCGGCGCGGTTGCTCTCATGCTCCAGCACCAAATGCACCTGCCGCCCCGGCTCGACCGTCTCATGGATGGTGCGGGCGAGGCCGGTCAGGAAGCTCTCCTCGGAGATGGCGTGCACCGCGTCGAAGCGCAGGCCGTCGAAGCGGTACTCCATCAGCCAGTACAGCGCGTTCTGCGTGAAGTAGTCGCACACCTCCGGACGGCGGAAGTCGATGGCGGCGCCCCAGGGGGTCGTGATGTCCTCGCGGAAGAACGGCTTGGCGTAGGCGTGGAGGTAGGCGCCGTCCGGGCCGAAATGGTTGTACACCACGTCCAGCATCACCATCAGCCCGAGGCCGTGCGCGTCGTCGATCAGCGCCTTCAGCTCGTCCGGCGTCCCGTAGGCGGTGTCCGGCGCGAAGGGCAGCACGCCGTCATAGCCCCAGTTGCGCCCGCCGGGAAAATCGGCAACCGGCATGATCTCGACGGCGGTGACGCCGAGCTTCCGCAGTTCCGGCAGCCGCTGCCGGATGCCGGAGAAGCCGCCCATGGCGCCGGCGTGGACCTCGTACACCACCGCCTCGTGCCAGGGCTGGCCCTGCCACCGGGTGTTGCGCCATTCGTAGCCGCTGGGATCGACGACGACGCTCGGGTCGTGCACGTCGGGCGCCTGCAGCCGGGACGCCGGGTCCGGCACGGCCAGGCCGTCCGGCAGGCGGTAACGGTACCGCGTGCCCGGCGGCGCCGCGAGCGTCGCCTCGTGCCACCCGCCCTCCAGCGCCCGCATCGGCTGCGGCGCCTGGCCGTCGATGTCCAAGGACACCGCCTCGCTCGACGGCGCCCACAGCCGGAACCGGGTCTGGCCGTCCGGGAGCAGTGTCGCGCCGAACGGGAGGGTGTGGGTGTGGTGCATGGGTCAGGCCTGCAGGATGAGCGTCGCCAGAGGCGGCAGTGTCAAGGAAAGCGAGTGCGGGAACCCATGCGACGGCACAGGATCAGCCTGTAACGCGCCGCCGTTGCCAACGTTCGATCCGCCATAGCCCGATGCGTCGGTATTCAGCACCTCCCGCCAGGTGCCGCCATGCGGCACGCCGACGCGGTACTCGTAGCGCGGCACCGGGGTGAAGTTGCAGACGACGAGCGCCGCCGGGCCGCCATCCGTGGCCAGGCGGAGATAGGCGAACACCGAGTTGGCGCTGTCTCCCACCACGACCCACTGGAAGCCGCCGGGATCGCAGTCGCCCTGGTGCAGCGCCGGCATCCGGCGATAGGCGCCGTTCAGGTCGCGCAGCAACGCCTGCATCCCAGAGTTCGGCGCCTGGTCCAGCAGGTCCCAGTCCAGGCCGGTGTCGTGGTTCCATTCCCGGTCCTGGGCGAACTCGCCGCCCATGAACAGCAGCTTCTTGCCGGGATAGGTCCACATGAAGGCGAAGTAGGCGCGCAGGTTGGCGAACTTCTGCCAGGGGTCGCCGGGCATCTTCCGGATCAGCGAGCCTTTGCCGTACACCACCTCGTCATGCGACAGCGGCAGGGTGAAGCGTTCGGAGAAGGCGTACACCAGGCCGAAGGTGATCTCGTCGTGGTGGTAGCGGCGGTTGACCGGGTTCTCCTGCATGTAGTGCAGTGTGTCGTGCATCCAGCCCATGTTCCACTTGAAGTCGAAGCCGAGGCCGCCCTCGTCGGCCCGCCGGGTGACGCCGGGCCAGGCGGTGCTTTCCTCGGCGATCAGCAGCGCGCCGGGGCAGCGCTCGCCGACGGCACGGCTGAGTTCCTGGAGGAACGCCACCGATTCCAGGTTCTCGCGCCCGCCATACTTGTTCGGCACCCACTCGCCGGCGTTGCGGCTGTAGTCGCGGTACAGCATGGAGGCGACGGCATCCACGCGCAGCCCGTCCGCGTGGTAGTGCTCCAGCCAGAACAGGGCGCTGGCGATCAGGAAGCCGCGGACCTCGTTGCGGCCGAGGTTGAAGATGTAGGTGTTCCAGTCCTGGTGGAACCCCTCGCGCGGGTCGCCATGCTCGTAGAGGGGCGTGCCGTCGAAGCGGGCCAGGCCGTGCGCATCGGTTGGGAAATGCGCCGGCACCCAGTCCAGGATGACCCCGATCCCCATCAGGTGGCAGCGGTCCACGAAGCTCGCGAAGGCTTCCGGCGGACCCAAGCGGGAGCTTGGCGCGAACTGGCCGAGCGGCTGGTAGCCCCAGGAGCCGCCGAACGGGTGCTCCATGATCGGCAGCAGCTCGATATGGGTGAAGCCCATGCCGGCGCAGTAGGGCGCCAAGCGGTCGGCCAGCGCCGCCCACCCGGCGCCGCCCTCCAACGCCGCCGGCAGCCAGGACGCGGCGTGGACCTCATAGGTCGAGATCGGCGCGGAGGGCGACTGCGCCGCCGCCCGGCGCTGCATCCAGGCCGCGTCGGTCCAGCGCCACGCCGTCGCGGTCGCGACGATGGAGCCGGTCCGCGGCGGCAGCTCGGCCGCCCAGGCGACCGGATCGGCCTTCTGCGGCAGCATCTCGCCGCCGGGGCCGAGCAGCTCGTACTTGTAGATCGTCCCGGCGCCGATGCCGGGGACGAACAAATCCCAGACGCCCGCGCCCATATGCCGGCGCATCGGGTGGCGGCGCCCGTCCCAGAAGTTGAAGTCGCCCACCACCGAGACGCGGCTGGCGTTCGGCGCCCAAACGGCGAAGCGCACGCCGGCGACGCCGTCCATCTCCGCCGGGTGCGCGCCGAGCATGTGGCCGAGTTCCCGGTGCCGCCCCTCCGCCAGCAGATGCAGGTCGAGCGGGCCGAGCGTCGGCGGGAAGGCGTAGGCGTCGGCCGTCCGATACGGACCGAGCGGTGTGTCGAACCGCAGGTCGTAGGGCACGTGCTCCGGGATGGCGCCGGCCCAGAACCCATCGGGGTGGAGGAGTTGCAGCGTGCCGAGGACCTGGCCGTCGCCGCGCCCGATCACGACGGCGCCGCTGGCGCCGGGCAGGAACGCCCGGACGCTGCACCCGTCCGTCCCGTCATGCGGGCCGAGCACCGCGAAGGGGTCGCCATGCCGGCCCTGGACGATGGCCTCGACCGCGCCTGCGTCAGGCATCGTCATGCCGCGGCCTCCAGGGACAGGAGGCGCTCGGCGATGCGGTACAGCCCACCCAGAGGAATGCCGATCCAGGTCGGGCGGTTCGCCGCCTCGTACTTGATCTCGTAGGCAGCCTTCTCCAGCAGGAACAGGTCGAGCAGCGACGGCTCCGCCTCCGGCGGCACCCAGTGCGGCTCCGCGGCGGCGAGCACGGCGCCGTAGGCCTCCAGGAAGGAGGCGGAAGCACGCTCGCGGAACTGCTGCAGGATGGCCTGACGCCGCTCCGTCGCGGTCTCCGACGCGGCCACCCGGCCCGGCGCCGCCGCGGCGGCGGCGTAGTCGAAGGAGCGCAGCAGCCCGGCCACGTCGCGCAGCGCGCACGACTTGGCCCGGCGCTGCTCCATGGTGCGCGCCGGCTCGCCCGCGCAATC
>CAXTTB010000029.1:0-15890 GCA_964246905.1 uncultured Acetobacteraceae bacterium
TGCGCCCAGAACGTCGCGAAGTCGGCCGGCAGGAACGCGCCGGTGAGGATGTCGCAGCGCGCCGCCTTGAGCTTGGCGATCTGCGCCGAGAAGTCGCTCGACAGCGGCGTGAACAGCCCAGCGTCTACGACCTCGTAGCCGGCCGCCTTGAAGCCCGCGGGGAAGCCGTGCGCGGGGCTGGACAGCGCCACCCCATCGGAATCGTTCGACCAGGCGGCACCGACCCGCCGGTTGGTGTCGACCGACGCCCACAGCGAGGTGAACGTTTTCACGATCTGGCCGAGGCCCCAGAAGAAGTGGTACGTGCAGTCGAAGCCGATGGCCGGGTCGCCGCCGCGGCCGAAGAAGTACGCCTCCCACGGCACGTCGGTGGAGATGCAGGGAACGGCGTTCACCTCGCACTGGTCGCTGACCGGACCGACCGTCTCGGTGGCGCTGGAGGCCAGCATCAGCGACACCCCCTGCCCGGTGATCAGCTTCCTGGCGTGGGGCCGGGCGCGAGGTAAGGTCGCTCTTGTAACACTTGGAAATTGATGTCCGCGACAACGGGCTTCCGGTCGGTCATCAGAAGGTTCACCCCAACAACCTCGGTCCGACAGTCTCTCAGTTCGCTGGCGGAGTGGGAGGCGCTGAAGGCTGCGGCAGTGGCACGGCCATCCAGGCCGCAACGTCTTCCGGCTTAGCGTCCCACGGAACCGCCTTTTCGACGTTGCTGCTGTCGATCAATCCGGTCGGCGCCGCATAGAACTGACCTGGTTGGACCGATTTGTCGATGACACCGAGCAGTAGGCGCAGTGAGAGGACGGACGCGATAGAAGGCGGGTTGGCGTTGGTGAGCGTCATCTTGCCATGTTTTATCAGGTCGATCCCATAGGGAGCACCGTTGTCTCCACCTAGGAGCACCTGGCCGGTTTTGCCTGCGCGGCTGATGGCGATGGAAACGCCGACGGCCATGTCATCATTCGCCGCGTAGATGGCTTTGAGATTGGGATGCGCGGCGAGGACTTGCGTCGCCGCGTCAAGAGCCTTTTGCCTGTCCCAATCGGCGGCGAGTTCCGCTACGACGACCGCCTTCGAGTTGGCATCCTTGAGCCCGTTCTTGAAGCTCTGGGCGAACGCCTCCGCGTCACCGCGGCCCAACTTACCCGTGACAATGGCTACCTCCCCGGCGGGAACGAGCTTGCCGATCGCCTCGCCGACCGGCTCGCCAAATCTGTATAGGTCGATCTCCATAAACCCGGCGACATTCTTGAGCAGCGACGGATCGTAGCCGTATTGAAAGAAGATCGGCACGCCGGCCCGCTTGGCCTGGGCGATCGCCGCCTTCTCGGAGGAAAGCGAAACCGCGTAAATCAGGATGCCGTCAACACCTTTGGTGATCGCGTCCTGAACGTTGGCCAGTTCCTGAGTGGGGTCGTTGTTGGCCGTGTAAGTCACCATCTTCACGCCGAGCTTGTCGGCCGCCGCCTGGGCCGCGTTCATGCCATACTGGTAGTAAGGGTCGGGGCCGCCGCGCAGGAACGCGATCGACCTGCCTGCAGCCTCAGACCTTCCCGAAAGGGCGGTCGCCGCCCCGATCGCCGCGACCGCGAGGCCCGTACGAAGCTTGTTCATCTTGCTTTCTCCCGTTTGTTGTTTGTCGGATCCGCCGTCGCCGCCTTCCGGCTATCGCCTCTTTTGAAGAAGGACGGCAGCGGTAATAATCAAACCCAGTACGGTGCTCTGATAGTTTGCGCCCACGCCCAACAGGTTCATGCTGTTGCTGACCAGCCCGAGGAGAAGCACGCCGCCCAGAGTGCCGATCACGGTGCCGCGTCCCCCGAGCAGGGGCGTCCCGCCAATCACGACCGCAGCGATGGCCCGCAATTCGTAGCCGGTTCCCATGCTTGGCAAGCCTGAGTCGAGGATCCCCGTCAGGATCACACCGGCCACTCCGACCAGAAGTCCGTTTAGGCCATATAGCGCGACCTTCACGCGACGGACCGGGATACCTGACAAGCGGGTCGCCTCTTCGTTGCCGCCTATTGCAAAGGCATAACGGCCCAGAGTCGTGAACCGCAGGAAGAGAAAGACGGCCGCTATCGCCAGGAGCATCGCCCATACCGGCCAGGGCACGCCCAGAATGCCGGCCAGACCAAATATGTCGAAGAGCGCACCAGTGCCGTTGATCGGGCTTCCGTTACACATGACGATCGCCACCCCTTGCAGGAAAGTCATGGTGCCGAGGGTGACGATGAACGGCGTCGCGCGGTTGGTGGCGACCAGGATGCCGTTGAGCGTGCCGATCAACGTTCCGGAAAGAATGCCTGCCAGCGCGCCCAGCGGCACCGAACCGGTGCCGACGATGGTGAGGGCCGTGGCGAGGCCGGCGACAGACAGGGCAGCGCCCACCGACAGATCAAGGCCCCCAGCCACGAGCAGGATGGTCTGGCCCGAGGCAACGATGCCGAGCGCGGACACTTGGAAGAGGATGTTGAGCAGGTTGTTTGGGGACAGGAAGCGCGGGTTGCCGATGGCGGTCACGATGATGATGGCCAGGAGCGTGATCAGCAACGTGAACCGGCCAATGCCGAGTGCACGGAGCGGTGAGGCCTTCGGTCCACTCGCCTGAATCCCGATCACGGCGGGAGAAGACATCAATGCGGCCTCCGGGCGTTTTGAGTTTGGATAGCCGCGAGTAGGTGCTCGGGCGTCAGCCCGGCGGGTGCCAGTTCCTGGTCGACACGCCCCGCCCGCATGACGATGATCCGGTCGGACAGGGCAATCAGCTCCTCGAGGTCGGTTGACACGAACACGACGCTGGCGCCCTGGTCGGCAAGATGGCGCAGATGGTCGTGGATCTGGCGCTGCGACTCGACGTCGACCCCCTGTGTCGGCTCTTCCAGCACGAAGAGGCGGCCGTCGGCGAAGACCGCGCGTCCGAGCAGTGATTTGCGCTGATTGCCACCGCTTAGGAAGCGAACCTCTCGATCGGGCGCGCGTGGGTTCAAGTCGAGACGCTCCGACATAGCCTTCGCTGCCTCGGTCTCTCTTCCGAGATGGATGCACCAGACCCGAGCGAGCTTCGCCAGAGCCCCAAGCGAGATGTTCTTGGCGACCGAGAGCGACATCACGAGGCCTCTGCCCCGCATGTCCTCGGGGATGAAGAGCACGCCGCGCCGGATCGCCTCGCGGGTCGACCGTGGCGCGTAGGATTGACCGTCTAGCGCCATCTCGCCGCCTGCCGAGTCCACGCCGGCGATCACTGCTGCCAGCGCATTCGCGCCCCCGCCCACCAAGCCTGTCAGGCCAATGATCTCGCCCTTGCAGAGCGTCAGGGAGACATCGTCCAGTTTGCCTGGGGCCGATACGTCGCTGAGCGTCAACGCAGGGATTAGACGCGCGCTCGGCGCCCGATGGACCTCAACCGCATCAAGGGCGCGCCCGACGATCATCGAGATCAGGGCTTCCTTATCGGAGGTGGCGGCGTCGACCACGGCGACCTTGCGGCCGTTTCGCAGCACCGTGATCCGGTCGGAGATCGCCAGCACCTCGTCGAGGTGGTGTGACACGTAGACGACGCCCATGCCTTGCAGGGCGAGATCCCGGATCAGCCGGAAAAGAAAGTCGGCCTGGGTCTTGTTCAGGGCCGCCGTCGGCTCATCCAGCAGCAGCAGGTGCGCCTTTCCCCGCACCGCCTTGGCGATGGCGACTTGCTGACGGTGCGCGATGTCGAGCTCACCCAAGCGCTTCTCGACTGGCAACGACAATCCCAGGCGCGCCAGCAACGCAAGGGCGCCCTTGACCATGGCACGATCGTCGACAAGGCCAAGCCGGGTGCGAGGCTCCGCGCCCATGAAGATGTTGGCCGCGACCGACATATCGAGGTGCAGCTCTGGGTTCTGGTAGACGACTGCCACCCCGGCCACGCGCGCCTCGGAGGGGTCGAGCGCGGTGAAGGCGGTGCCGCCGACGATGATCTCGCCTGAGTCGGGCGGCTGTGCGCCCGACAGAATTTTCATGAAGGTCGACTTGCCGGCTCCGTTCTTGCCGACCAACCCGTGGACCTCGCCGGATGCGACTTCGAAATCGACGTCGTCCAGCGCAACCGTGCCCAAAAAGCTTTTCGAGATACCGCGTGCCGCGATCGCGAGGGCACATGATTCTGTAGCAGCGGGCCTATCCGACTGCGACAACTGAGCAGCAACCTTCTGGCGTGCCGTCATGCGCCTGCTAGGACCGCTTCGAACGCAGCCGCCTCGGTCGCCCCGTCTCGAAGCCGGAGATGGCGACCCGGCGACCCGTCACGAGCTGATGACCCGCGCTCGCGGGAAAGCCGGCGCATCAGCAACGAAGCTGGATCGTCTCGACCGATAATTGTCCATCGGAGCGTTTCATCCCTCGGACATGATAGTCCGCATGCCGGACTTAACTGTGTTTTGAGGTGAAAAGCAAGCTCCTAATGGAGCGTTGATGCGGACATCCACAACCATGCGGGTTCAAACCCCGTCACGCCCTTTCGACAGCGGTCCGCGGCGGTACACGCCCGTCGGGGCAAACCTCGCGCGTCGTCACGTGAGGCTGCGGTCGAGTCACCCGAGACAGGCTTCAAGCGGGATCGCGCGCGACGTCCACCCATTGTCGGCTGGTGGCGGACGCCAGAACAGCGTCGATAACCCTGTCCGTGGCCAATGCCTCTCGAAAGGTCGGGACCGACGGCTTGGCTTCGCCCAGGCCGTCGAGGAAGTCGGCAAGCTGATGAACGAAGCTGTGCTCGTAACCGATCTGCAGCCCTGGGACCCACCATTTGCCCATGTAAGGATGGTCGCTGTCGGTCACGTGGATCGAGCGCCAGCCGCGCACCTGGCCCTCATCCCGGTGGTCGAAGAATGCCAGACGATGGAGATCGTGTAAGTCCCATTGCAGGGAGGCGCGCTCGCCATTGATCTCGAGTGTGTAGAGGGCTTTGTGGCCACGGGCGTAGCGAGTCGCCTCGAAGGTCCCCAGGGAGCCGTTGCTGAAGCGGGCTAGGAAGGCGCTGGCGTCGTCGATGTCGACGGGCTGCACCTTCCCGGTAAGGGCGTGCAGCCGTTCCTTTATGAAGGTTTCCGTCATTGCCGACACTGTGTCCATCCCGCCATTCAGCCACAGGGCGGTGTCGATGCAGTGCGCCAGCAGGTCGCCGGTCACGCCGCTGCCGGCGATCGCCGAATCCAGGCGCCAGAGTGCGGCCCCGCCTTGTGGCAGGTCGGCCGAGATGGTCCAGTCCTGCAAGAACTTAGCGCGATAATGAAAAACGTGGCCGAGGCGTCCTTCGTCGATCAAGCGCCTGGCCAGCATCACGGCCGGCACGCGTCGGTAGTTGTACCAGACCATGTTCGGCACCGTGGCAGCCTCGACCGCCTCGACCATGCGAAGGCCCTCGGCCGCGTTGCGGCCGAGTGGCTTCTCGCAAGCCACCATCTTGCCCGCCCTCGCGGCTGCAACGGCGATCTCGGCGTGGGTGTCGTTGGGGCTGGCGATGTCGATCAGATCGATGTCAGGCCGTTCAACCAGGCGCGCCCAATCGGTTTCGAACGACTCGTATCCCCAAGTTTCGGCGAAGCTTCGGGCGGCGTTGCCATTGCGGGCGCAGACCGCCTTCAGAGCGATATGGCGGGACCGGTTGAAAAACTGACCGACCTGTCGATAAGCGTTCGAATGCGCACGGCCCATGAAGCCGCAACCCACGAGCCCGACGTTGAGCGTGCCGCCATGAAATCTATCTGCTCCCAAGCGACGCCTCCTCCTCTTTCCAACCGTGGGCCGCGCGCACTTGCACCATCGCCCGCAGGATGTGATCCCACGTTTTCTGCTCTCCCATAACATCGTTGGGGAACATGCAGCCGTCCCAGCAAATGTGCTGGAATGCGCGTGTGGGCCGACCGTCTGAGCCTCGCAGCCAATATCCAGCGTCGTGGGTGATGTCGAGCTTGCCAGCGGGGTCGTTGGCGAGGCAGTGACGCCCGGTCTTGTCGTGTGAGCCCATGCCTTTGACGGTCGCATCATTCTGCGCGACATGGAAATCGATCGTCCAGGGACGCAGCGCGTCCGTCATGGTCGTCAACGCTCGATGGAGCCCATCGCTGTCGTCCCACTGGAACTCAGCCGGGAGGATGCGGTGCTCTGGCGCGTTGACGCCAAGGGTGTAGAGCAAAGTATGTGCCATGTCGGCCTGGAAGCCGAGCGTCTTTGGGCGATCGACCATTTCCAGCAACTGCAGCATCGCCTTCCAGCTGTGCATACCGCCCCAGCAGATCTCACCTTCGGCGGCGAGCCGCTCACCGTGCGCCTGGGCAACGTCGCAGGCCCGGTCGAATGTCTCGGCAATGAGGGCCGTGTTGCCGACGGGATCGACGGACCAGGCGTCCACCCCCACGGCAGTATCGATGCGGATGACCCCGTACGGCCTTACGCCGAGTTCCCGCAGGCGCCCCGTGATCCGACAAGATTTCTCGATCACATCGACAAACCGGCCGCGGTCCTGCGCGCTGCCCATCGCTGAGCCACCGCCGGTCTGTGGCCAGACCGGCGCCACCACCGATCCGATCACCAGCCCGCGCGACGCCACCTTTTCGGCCAGCGTCTTGATTTCCTCGTCCGTGCAGTCGATGCTTGTATGCGGCGACGCGAGGAACAGATCGACGCCGTCGAACTTGACGTCCCCGACGCTCGCCTTCGCGGTCACGTCCAGCATGGCGTCGAGATCAATGGGCGGCTCCGTATCCGATCCTTTGCCGACGACGCCCGGCCACATCGCATTGTGCAATTTAGGGTGGCTGTTCGGTCCAACCAATATTTCCTCCCTTGGTGACAGCGCGAGCACCGTACTCGCACCCCGGTGCCAGGTCATCGGACTGACTCAAGATTGCCGGTATTGGGTCGCTCAACCGACCAGGTCCGCGAAATGCATGACCTCGCTTCCGCCGGTGCGAGTCATAGATAACCGTCAAGCGAGTTGGAAAGTGTTGTCGCCGCGAGGTTTACGCTTTCCCCCACTGCTCTCGTAAGAAGTCATGTCCGAACTGGTAGACCTCCTGCTTGTCAGGGAAGAAATCACGCCAGACGCGCGTCGCAGCCGCGATGGCCGGCAGCGATCGACCGAACGCCTCGATCACGTACCATCCATCGTATTGCCCTCGCTTCAGGGCAGCCATCGTTGGAGCCCAGGGGATGTGGCCTTTGCCGGGTGTCCCGCGATCGTTCTCCGCGGTGTGCACGTGGTTGATCCAGGCGAGGTTGGGCGCGATAACCCCCACAGGGTCCTTCTCCTCGATATTGGCGTGGAACGTGTCGAAGAGCAGCCCATAATTGGGCTCATCGACCTGCCTGACGATCGCTGCCGCATCCGCGACCGTATTCATCGCATAGCATTCGAACCGGTTGAGTGGCTCCACTGAGAGCTTGATGCCACTGCGGGCGGCGTAACGCGCCGCCTCCTTGTGCACCTCGACGATGCCGCCAAGCTCGTCCTGCGTCGGCGGGCTGCCCGAGAAACGCGCCAGCGGCTGGTAGAACGGACCGCACAAGACCTCACCGCCCGCGGCGGCCAGGCAATCGATCGCCCATTTGATATGGGCTAGGCCAGCTGCACGGGCCGCGCCGTCCGCACTCGTACAGTCGTGTGCTTCGTCCGGAATGACAGCCACGGCAGTCGCCCGCAGACCGTTGTCCCTGAGGATTTGGCCGACCTTGAGATAATCTTCTGACTTGCCGTCGAAGATCGGGATCTCGATGCCATCATAGCCGACCCTCTTGAGAATTTCCAAAAGCGGGAAGTCGTCCTCACCGATGTGAGTGGACCAGAGTAGCATGTTGAACCCAAGCAGCATGGACAGTTCCTCTGTTGGCCCGTTGCAATTCGGACGCTATTTTGCAGGAGGCTTGGCATGTTATACGTGCTGCATGCCGTAGTACACCGTAGCTCGGTCGCCCCCCTTCCGCGGCAGGACGCGGCGTTGGTCCTGGCAAGGTGAGCGAGCACTGCAGTCGAGCCGAACGTCTCCTCCCCCTTCGTCGCGACCATCCCCAGTACGAAGGTTCGTGTAGTCATGTCACCCCTGACCCCGCCGCGTCGTCAGACCTGTCGCCAGTCGCATGTCCCGAACCACCACATCGGCTGGCACGCCACGAAAGCAGGCCGACCCGCTTTCGGATCCGGTCGCCTTACCCAACTGATCTTCCAGGAATGGAGAGCCGACGTTGCCTGGGCAGCTCGCGTCGTATCGTATGCCGTCGGCGGCGCGGCCGCCTTTGCTCTGTCGGCGGCCCGGTTCGGCAACCTCTCGAGAGAGGAGGCACCGGGTGCAACGTTGACAATGCTTCCGGATCGTACCCACGGCATCTCAGGAAATACTGACAGTATGGCATTACATACTGGACCGACATTGATTCAAGATAACCGCGACCGACTGGCCGGCTCGGTACGAGAAGGAAGCCGTGCTGGACGCAGCCCCGCACTCGACAAGCACATCGATACGCCCATGATCGCGCAGCGCGGCCACGAAGGCGGCTGGATCGGAAGCCTCGAACGCGTGGGTCGAAGGCACTCGGGACGCGAGCTCGGCAAGGCGGTCGCGATACAGGTCGCAGGCCACGACCTCGGCTCCTTTCTCGATGGATCGTTCCGCAATGGCACGGGCGGTCCACGACGCCGCGGCCGTGACGAGGGCGATCTTGCCATGGAGGCGGCCGTGCAGCATGGAGTTGCCTGCCCTCAAAATTCTTTCGCCATATGGACTTTAGTGTCCATATAATGGACTATCAGACAGGTTGACGAGATATGCAAGCGACAAGCGAAGCCCATGATCATAAGATCGCAACGCCATTTGCGACATCGGCAGGAAAAATGCTGGCGGTGCTCATGGCACTTGGCGATCTCGGCTTGCGGTGCCGTGGCGGGATTCGCTTGATGGACCTGGTGGCAGCTACCGGCTTGCCTCGGCCCACGGTCCATCGGTTGCTGGGCGAACTAAAAAGGTCAGGGTTTGCCGAGCAGGATGATGGCGGTCAGTACCGCCTGGGACACAAGGTGATTTTGCTGAGCGCCCAATGTCTAGGTGGTTTCGATCTGCGCCGGGAGGCACACGCCTATCTCCAGGCCTTTGCCGAAGATATCGGCCACACCGTCCATCTTGGCATCCGCGACGGTGTCCAAGTTGTGTATCTTGACAAGATCGAGCCATCGCATGGGTTGCATGTAAGCTCCTCGATAGGCGAGCGGCGCCCGCTGTCCACAACCGCGATGGGCAAGGTGCTGCTCGCGTATTCCGAACGTACTATCCTCGATCAGGTATTGACCGGTAAGTTGAACCGTATGACTGCGAAATCGATCATCGATCCCGCGGAATTGGCGAGCAGCCTCGAGTCCGTTCGCGCCAGAGGCTTCGCGATCGACGACGAAGAAAGCACCCTTGGAGTTCGCTGCGCTTCGGCTCCCGTTTTTGACGCTGCTGGCGCAGTAATCGCAGCAATCAGTATCTCTACGATAAAATCTCAAGTCTCCCTGCGCTGCGTCGAGGAACTAGGGCAGCAAATTTCTCTGGTGGCGAATACCATCACGCAGGCTCTCTCAGGAACGCAAAAGCCGCCGTTGCGGATCGCTTCGGGATCAGGGACTGTTTGAGAGTGGTTGTGGCGGCTCGTTGCGTCATGATCCAAGCTCGGGATGTGGACCTGAGAGAGCCGTGGCCGAATGGCCGCCATTGCCTGCAACACCGAGCGCTATCCGTCTGAACCGCACCGGGTTTGCCGGAGGCCGCAAGCCTTGAGAGGATGGAGCGGTGAGCAAGCCAATGACGAACGGGTTTTCCCCCGAGGTGCGGTCGCGCGCGGTTCGCATGGTTTTCGAACCACCGTCGGCAATCCAGCCGCTCCATATCCGCTCGACCGGGTCAACCGGCAGTTATGCCCGCCGCATCGGCCGCACAGCCCACGCCGGCTTCGTGCTGGATGCCCTGGAGCAGCCCCTGGCCGATCTCCGTCCCGTCCAGGGCGGCAGGCTGGTCCATCACAGCGACCGCGGCGTTCAAGGCGTCGGTATTCGCTATACCGAGCGCCAGGCGGAGCCGGGATCGAATTCTCCGTCGGCAGCGTCGCGGCGCGGACGTCATCGGTGCGTGACCGATGCCGTGACATTCCGTCCGCTGGCCTACGATGCGGGTGCGATCGAACGCGCTTGGGCGCGACGGTCCGGGGCACGATCCATCAGGAATGCCTCCATCCGGCCCAGCTCCGCAGCAAGGGCCCGCTGGAAGGTTCGGCCCTGCGGGCACTGCCGGGCGTAGCCCACACGCGCCTGCATCTTCCCCGCGACCAGGGACACGTTGGCCCAGCCGATGACCGTATCGCCCCATAGCAGCGGCATGGCGTAATACCCGAACAGCCGTCGCGGCGCTGGCGTGTACGCCTCGAACCGATACGCCCAGCCCCAGAAGTGCTCGAAGCGGCGGCGGTCCCAGATCAGTGGGTCGAACGGCGCGAGCAGGCGGACGTCACGCGGCACCGGGCTGTGGCGCCAGTTGTCCGCCGACGCCGGCCAGAGGTAAGTCTCTCCGTCGACCTCCTGGCACTCCAGCTCACCCGTCCTGAGCAGGCTGGAAATCACCGGCGCCCACGGGCCGAGGCCGCCGGTGTGGCGCCGCATCGAGGCGAGCACGCCGCGCAGGCTGACCACGGAGACCGGGGCGAGCAGGCGTGCGACCAGCAGGACCAGGCGGCGCGCGCGCTCGTCCGGCTGGACCGCGAGCGGCGGCGGCACCGCCTCGTAGACACGGATGCCGTGGTGCCGATGCGACACCCGCAGCAAGCCGTAATGGCGCAGGGTTTCCAGCGCCCGCGTGGTCGCCTTGGAAAAGCCGCCCCAGCCGTTCAGGGCGCGGTCGCGACCGAAGTCGCGCTCCAGATCCCTCGGATGGGTGGCTCCACGGCTTCGCACGAAGGCCAGCACCTCCGCCGCGACCTCGCTCGGGACATGCAACCCGTGCTCGCCGTCCGGGTCGTGGCGGGGATGCAGCAGGTCCCGCGTGTCACTGGGCATGAACCCATAGGCGTACAGGAAGTCCTCCTCCAGGCGCAACCGCTTGAAGCGGCGCTCGAGGTCTCCCGCGCGATAGCCCCTGGTGCGATGCCGCAAGATGAGGTCCTGCGCCCGAGCCGGCGAGCGGATCGGGTCGGCCTGCACGAAGCCGAGCCTGCGCACGGCATCGGCGAGGGTCGTGGGCGGGAATAGGCTGGTCAGGCGGGCCTGCGCCCGCAACCGATCAAGAGCAGTGCCGGTCATAGTGGCGGCGCCGGGACGCGCGGTGTCCGATTTTCAATTCGTCCATTCCGTCGATACGTTGCTCCGGAGGCGATCGCCTGCAACCGCTGTGACGCAACGGAGCCGCTGCCATGAAAGCCAACGACGTCCTAGATACGATCGGCCGCACGCCGCACATCCGCCTGTCGCGCATGTTCCCCGGCGCGGAAGTCTGGGTGAAGTCCGAACGCGCCAATCCTGGCGGCTCGATCAAGGACCGCATCGCGCTGGCGATGGTCGAGGCGGCCGAGGCCGACGGCTCGCTCCAGCCGGGCGGCACGATCATCGAGCCGACCTCCGGCAACACCGGGATCGGCCTGGCCATGGTCGCGGCGGTGAAGGGCTACAAGCTGATCCTGGTGATGCCCGAGTCGATGTCGGTCGAGCGTCGCCGGCTGATGCCGGCCTACGCCGCCCCCTTCGACCTGACGCCGCGCGCCGGCGGCATGAAGGCCGCCATCGCGCGCGCGACGGAGCTGGTGGCCAACAATCCCGGCGCCTGGATGCCGCAGCAGTTCGAGAACGCGGCCAACATCGCGGTCCATGCCCAGACCACGGCGCAGGAGATCCTGGCCGACTTCCCGGAGGGGGTCGACGCGATCATCACCGGCGTCGGCACCGGTGGGCACATCACGGGATGCGCCGAGGTGCTCAAGCCGCTCTGGCCGCAACTGAGGGTGTTCGCGGTCGAGCCGGCCGCCTCGCCGGTGATCTCGGGCGGCTCGCCGGCACCGCACCCGATCCAGGGCATCGGCGCCGGCTTCGTGCCCGCGAACCTGCACACCGCGCTGCTCGACGGGGTGATCCAGGTCGAGGCCGAGGAGGCGCGCGAGTACGCCCGGCGCTCGGCGCGACAGGAGGGCTTGCTGGTCGGCGTGTCGTCGGGCGCCACCCTGGCCGCCATCGCCAAGAAGCTGCCCGAACTGCCCGCGGGCGCGCGGGTGCTGGGCTTCAACTACGACACCGGCGAGCGCTACCTGTCGGTGCCGGACTTCCTCCCATCCTGACCGGGATGGGACATGGAACGGGACACGACGTCCTTGCTCGCCGACTCGCTTCCGTCACCGTGGCGCGCAAAGCATACCGCACCCGAACGTCACGGTGGTGCCGACCACCGCATCGGCAGCAACTGGCCGAGTGTCAGATCAGGTTCCAGCCAGTACACAAGAGCGACGGTTCCAATCCGCCGCGCCGCGATCTGTCCGAGCCGGCCGCCTATGCGGCTGGGGCCGCGTGGCCGAACGCGGAGTGTGGCCGCTCGGCGTTGTAGTCGTCGACCCAAGCGGAACCCGCATGTTCTGTCCCAACCGCGGTTCGCCGGTGCCGGCCAAGCCGGTCAACGACGAAGCGGCGGGGATGCCGATCGTCAAGGCAGGCATCCTCGGTGGCGGCGCGCCGGCGCCCACCATCGAGGTGTTCACCCGTAGCCGGCGCGACTGGACGGGTGAGCCGCCCAGTCGGTGCTTCCAGCGTGGCCGCTCGGGATTGGTCGCATGCTCGCGACGGGCTCCAGTCGCGGCTCGCCGTCAGCCCCCGTTGATCATTGCGAAAACCTTGTCGTGGTCGCCTCTGGCTTCCGCGTTGCGCTGCAGCTTCACTCGTTCCACCAGGATCTCGGGAGCCGCAGCGTCGGCCGCGAACAACGCCATGCTCTCGCTGATGTAGTCATCGAGCGGCATCGCCCGTGGATTTTCACGCTGGCCGGGTGTCAGATCGGTCGCCACCAGCGGCGGCGCCAACTCGATCACCCGCACGGCCGTGTTGCGCAGCAAGAAACGCAACGACTGGCTATAGGAGTGCATTGCCGCCTTGGTGGCGCTGTAGGTCGGCGTCGCTGCCAGGGGAACGAAGGCCAGGCCCGATGTCACGTTGACGACCGTCGCCGCCGGCTGCCGGCGCAGGTGCGGCAGCAGCCCCGCCGTAAGCCGGATAGGCCCGAGCAGGTTAATCGCGACGGTCAGTTCCGCCTGGGAGAGATCGAGCCGATCGGCCAGCACGTCCTCGATCTTCATGATGCCGGCGTTGTTGACCAGCACGTTCAACGCCGGATGGTCCCGCACCACGCGCGCGGCGAACTGTTCCACGGCTTCGGGATCGGCGACGTCCAGCACGACCGAAATCATGCCGGGATTGGCGGCCACCACCTCCGCAAGCGGCTCGGCGCGGCGCCCCGCGATGATGACCCGGTTGCCTCCGGCATGGAACGCTTCGGCGAGAGCGCGGCCAATCCCCGTGCCGCCACCGGTGACAAGGATGGTGTTGCCGGTCATGTCCATGGTGTTCTCCTCATCCCCGGCCTGCCTCGGCCGGATCGTCCGGAATTGGGGGCGGGCGCGGCGCGGCGCTTGCCTGAACCTGTCGAATATTTGCCCAATCCTCCGGGAAGGCTGGTGCCGTGGGCACGATCGACTATCTTGCCGACGCATGGCCGCACATCTCACGCAAGAGCTCGCGCACCTGGTTCGACGATATGCCGACGCCCATGCCGAGCGGGGCGGAGTGGCGGCGCCGCCGCTTCAAGGGATCGGCGCCATGTGCGTTTATGCGCCGACCGCCCTTGAGCGGTCGATCTACAAGCCCCTGGTCTGCCTGATCCTGCAGGGGGCGAAGCAGGTGGTGGTCGGTCCCGACACCCACGAATTCGCCGCTGGACGGTCCGCTATCGTCACCGCTCATATCCCGGCCGTCAGCCGCGTCACGCGGGCGAGCAGGGTCGAACCATATGTCGCGCTGGCAATCGAATTCGATATGGCCGTCTTGCATGATTTGGGCAGCCAGACGGCTGGGAAGGACGCCGCAGACGCCGCGGCAGTGCTGGTGGACGACATGGACGTGGCGGTTGCCGGATGCGCGCTCCGGTTGCTGGGTCTGATGGAACGACCCGATGCCATTCCTGTGCTGCGTCCCTCGATCATGCGCGAGCTGCATTATTGGCTTCTGCAAGGGCGGCACGGGACAACCATTCGCCGCCTCGCCAGGCCGAGTGGTGCGGCCTACCAGGTCGCGCGAGCCGTTGCCGTGCTGCGAGACCAGTTCGACCGTCCGCTCAGGGTGGACGACCTGGCGGCGGTCGCCGGGATGAGCCCGTCCACTTTCCACCATCACTTCCGCGCCGTGACGTCGTTGTCGCCGATGCAGTTCCAGAAGCAGTTGCGGCTGATCGAGGCGCGGCGGCGAATGCTGGGCGAGGAGGGCCCGGTCAGCCGGATCGCATTCGCCGTCGGCTACGAAAGCGTGCCGCAGTTCACCCGCGAGTATGCCCGCATGTTCGGGCTTCCACCGGCGCGGGACAGGTGCGAGGCCAGGGCGGCGTAGCGAGCACCAAGTGGTTCGGCCGCCGCGCGGCGAGCGCCGTCGAACAGCGCACCTCTTCACCAGCGTCGGCCAGGACGATCCTGTCCTGATCGGCCGGCTCACGGTCGAGGCGTAGCTGCGCCTCCGCGACCTCGCCTTCGAGCAGTTCCAGCCAGCGCCCCGACACGACTTGGCCGAACGCGACAACCGCACCGGCATCGAGTTGTCGTGCAACCGCGCCATTCCGCGCTGACCCGTCAGCCTCCGGCCACCCTGCCAAAAGCAGCATGAAGCGGGGTCCGATGGAAGTTCCAGACGCCAAAGTGAGCGGTCAAGGTCCGTCCGGTCGTGAGGTGGGGGCTCCAGTCATTTCTGGGCCGAACCGCCATCGGCGAACAACTCGCTGCCGTTGACGAAGCTGCTCTCGTCCGATGCGAGGAACAGTGCGGCGCTGGCGATCTCGTCCGGGGTCCCCATGCGGCCGAGCGGCGCTGCCGCCTCCATGGCAGCCACAAAGGCACGGTTCTGCTCTTCCGTGTGCGTGAGCCCGTGCAGGCCCGGAGTCGAGGTCGCCCCGGGAACCAGCACATTGACCCGGATGCGACGCGGGGCCAAGTCCTGGATCCAACTCCGGGCAAAGTTGCGAACCGCCGCTTTGCTGGCGCTGTACACGCTGAACGATGGCCCACCCGTGCTGCCGGTCGTCGACCCGGTCAGGATGACCGACGCGCCGTCGCGCAAGAGCGGCAACGCTTTTTGTACCGTGAACAGCGTGCCCTTGACGTTGGTCGCGAAGGTCCGGTCGTAGTGTTCTTCGGTGATGTCGGAGAGCGGCATGAACTCGCCGCCGCCGGCGTTGGCGAGCAGAACGTCGATCCGTCCAGCCTCCTCGCGCACAACCTCATACAGGCGGTCGAGGTCGGCCAGGTTCGCGACGTCGCCCTGCACCCCGCGCGCATCGTGGCCCACCTCGGCCACCGCTTTGTCGAGTTCGGCCTGTCGACGACCGGTCATGAACAAGCGCGCGCCTTCGCTCGCGAACCGTTTGGCGCTCGCCAACCCGATGCCGCTGTTGGCGCCGGTGATGACCACAACCTTGCCTTCGAGCTTGCCCATGTGTGTCTTCCATCCGTTGACGGAAGCGATATGGACCGGCACTGCCGACGCGGGTAGAACTGACTTCAAGGTAAGTGCAGGTCGATCCCATGAGCACCGAGGAACCCACGTGCGGCCTCGATGTCGCGCTCGCTGTGATGGGCGGGAAGTGGAAGCCGCTGAT
>CAXTTB010000030.1:0-15645 GCA_964246905.1 uncultured Acetobacteraceae bacterium
GCGATGATGCTGCAGGGCATGACGGCGCAGTACCTCCTCCGCCGGACCTATGCCGTGAAGAGCGGCGACACGATCCTGGTGCACGCCGCGGCCGGCGGGGTCGGGCTGATCCTGTGCCAGTGGGCGAAGCACCTGGGTGCCACGGTGATCGGGGTCGTGTCCACGGAGGATATGGCGCGGCGCGCTACGGAGCACGGCGCGGCCCACGTGATCGTGGGCCACGACAAGCTGGCGTCCGAGGTCAAGCGGATCACCGGCGGCAAGATGGTGCCGGTCGCGTACGACAGCGTGGGCAAGGACACCTTCACCGCCAGCCTGGACTGCCTGGCGCCGCTCGGCCTGATGGTCAGCTACGGCAGCTCCTCCGGCCCGGTGCCCCCGTTCGAGCTGGCGGTGCTCACCGCCAAGGGCAGCCTGTTCCTGACCCGGCCGACGCTGGCCACGTACACGGCGTCCCGGGCCGACCTGGAGCACTCGGCGCAGGACCTGATGGCGGTGGTGGCGTCGGGCGCCGTGCAGATCAGGGTCAACCAGAGCTTCGCCCTGAAGGACGCGGCCGAAGCGCACCGTGCGCTGGAAGCGCGCAAGACGACGGGCAGCACCGTGCTGATCCCCTGATGGGCGCGCGCTCGGGACAGGCAACAAGGGGGAAGGACGATGAGCGGATCAGACCCGAAAGCCGAGGGCCGGCGTGCCGCCGCCAGCAAGGGGGAAACCGTGTCGAACCCCTATCCGAAGGGGACGGAGGAGCACGCCCAATGGCTGGAAGGCTATGAAAGCGCGGTGGCGGCGGAGGAGGGCGACCTGCCCTCGGACTTCGCTTGAGGTGACGATCTCGGACTTCGCTTGAAGCCGCCTCATGCTTGACCCAGCCGGCCGCGTGGTGATGGTGTCGGGCGCCGCCCGCGGCGTCGGCCGGGCGGTGGTGGAGCGGCTGCTCGCCGACGGCTTCCGCGTGTCCGCCGGGGTCCGTGCGTCGAGCCTCCAGTCGTCAGACCGCCTGCTCGTGCACCGCTACGACGCCGAGAGCCTGGACAGCGCGCAGGCCTGGCGGGACGCGACCCTCGCCCGGTTCGGCGCCCTGCACGGCCTGGTCAACGCCGCCGGCGTCTCCTTGCCCGGCGCCACCCTCGCGGATGCGGGGGAGGACGCGCTCGACGCGATGTGGCTGGTCAACGTCAAGGCGCCGCTGCGCCTGATCCGGCTGCTGCTGCCGGCGCTGCGGCAGGGGGGCGACGGCCGGGTGGTCAACGTGTCGTCGCTGTCGGGCAAGCGCGTGGCCAACGCCCAAGTCGGCTACGCGATGAGCAAGTTCGCCCTCCTGGCGCTCACCCACGCCGTGCGCCGGGAGGCCTGGGACGACGGCGTGCGCGCCACCGCGGTCTGTCCGGGCTTCGTCGCGACGGACATGACGGCGGGCGTCACGAGCGTTCCGCGGGAGGGCATGACGCAGCCCGCCGACATCGCCGCCCTCGTCGCCATGGCCCTGCTGCTGCCCGGCACCGCCAACGTCGCGGAGCTGCTGGTCAACTGCCGCCTGGAAGCGTCGTTCTGAGGCGGCATGGTTCTTGGATACGCTCATCGGTAACACGCTCCATCGGTGCGAACGGAGACTCAGTGATGGCGGACGTCGTCGTGGTCGGCGCGGGGATCAGCGGCGCGGCCTCGGCCTATGAACTCGCGACGGCCGGCCTCCAAGTGTTCCTGATCGACCGCTACGGCCCCGCCGCCATGGCCTCCGGCTGGACGCTCGCCGGCGTGCGGCAATCCGGGCGCCACCCGGCCGAGCTGCCGCTGGCCCGGCGCGCGGTGTCCATCTGGGAGCACCTGGCCGAGCAGCTCGGCGGACCCACGCATTACCGGCGGCGCGGCAACCTCCGTCTCGCCCGCACGCCGGAGGAGCTGGCCAGCCTCGCCGGCATGGTGGCGGAGCAGCGCGCGTCCGGCCTCGACCTGTCGCTGCTCGACCCGAAGCAGGTGGCGGCGCTTGCCCCGGCGGTGTCGCCCGCGGTGCTCGGCGCGTCCTACTGCCCCACGGACGGCCACGCCGACCCGCAGGCGACGGTGCAGGCCTTCGTGGACGCCGCCGTCCGCGCCGGCGCGGAGACGCGGTTCGGCGAGGACGTGCTGTCCATCGACACGGCGGACGGCCGGGTCATCGGGGTGACGACCAGCGCCGGGCGCATTTCGGCCGGGCGCGTGATTCTGGCGGCGGGCGTGTTCGGCAACCGGCTGCTGCAGCCGCTCGGCCTGTCGGTGCCGCTGCGGGTGCGCCTGGTGACGGCGGTCCGCACGGCGCCTGCGGCGCCGGTGCTCGACCAGGTGATCGGCGTCGCCAACGCCGACTGCGCCGGGCGGCAGGAGGTGACGGGCCGGTTCCGCTTCACCGGCGGCAGCACGGAATGGACCGGGGAGATCGAGGAGGGGACACGGCCCCGGGTGCGTCCGCCGACGCGCGGGGTCGCCGACGCGATCCGCCTGTTCGGGGCCGCCATCCCCGCGGTGCTGGACACGCCCATCGACGAGATCTGGGCCGGGCTGATCGACCAGACGCCCGACGCGCTGCCGGTGCTGCAATCGGTGGATGAGCCGGCGGGCCTGGTCATCGCCATGGGCTTCTCCGGCCACGGCTTCTGCCTCGGCCCCGTCACCGGGCAGATCGCCGCCGCCATGGCGCAGGGCCTGCCCGTGGACCTGCCGCTGGAGCCGTTCGCCCTGAGCCGCTTCGACCGCTGGAACGCGCCGAGCGAGCCGATGACGCTTCATGGGTAACCCGGCCATGAATAGCGCAATATGACCCGCTTCGTCCTGCACCGGGTCGGGCAAAGCCTGCTGCTGCTCCTGCTCGTCTCGATGATCGGCTTCGCCCTGCTGCACTTGGCGCCGGGCGGTCCCTTGGCGCAGTTCGCGCTGACGCCCGGCATGTCGCAGGAGGCGATGCAGCGGATCGCGCACCAGATGGGATTGGACCAGCCGTTGCCGGCGCAGTACGTGCAATGGCTGCGCCGCCTGCTCGTGGGCGACTGGGGCCGGTCGTACCGCGACAGCCAGCCGGTGCTGTGGGTGATCGGCTCGCATTTGGGCGCGACGCTGGAGCTGATGGCCAGCTCCACCCTGCTCGCGGTGCTCCTCGGCACCTGGGTCGGCGTGCTGGGCGCGGTCCGGCGCTACTCGCTGGCCGACTACGCCGCGACGGTCGGCGCCATGGTCGCGCTGTCGGTCCCGACCTTCTGGTTCGGGCTGGTGATGATCTACCTGTTCTCCGTCCGCCTCGCCTGGCTGCCGGCCGGCAACATCGCGACGGCGGGCGACGGCTCGCTGCTCGACTACGCGCGCCACCTGATCGAGCCGTGCGTCGTCCTGGCCCTCGTCACCGTGGCGACCTGGAGCCGCTACATGCGGGCGTCCATGCTGGAGGTCATCAACCAGGACTACGTCCGCACCGCCCGCGCCAAGGGCCTGCGCCGGATGCAGGTGCTGGTGCACCACAGCCTCCGCAACGCGCTGCTGCCGATGATCACCGTGGCCGGCTTGCAGCTTCCCACCTTGCTGAGCGGTGCGTTGGTGACGGAGACGGTGTTCACCTGGCCCGGCATGGGCCGGCTGTTCCTCGACAGCCTGGGCTACCGGGACTATCCGGTGGTGATGGGGCTGCTGATCTTCTCGGCCATCCTGGTCCTCGCCGGCAACCTCGTGGCCGACCTGCTCTACGTCGCCGCCGACCCGCGGATACGCCTCACGTGAGCGGCGCGGTCGCGGACATCCCGGCTGCGTCCTTCCCGCCCGCGCGCTCGACCCGGGCGGCTTCGCGCTTCATGCGGCACCGGCTGGCGGTCGGCGGGGTGGCCATCGTGGCGTTGCTGATCGCCGCCTGCGCGGTCGGGCCGATGCTGATCGCGTACGGCCCGCTTACCATCGACCTGCGCCACCGCTTCCAGGCGCCGTTCGCCGGACCGCATGTCCTGGGCAGCGACCAGTTGGGGCGCGACCTGCTGGTGCGGCTCTTGATGGCCGGGCGCGTCTCGCTCACCGTAGGCTTCGTCGCCATGGGCATCAGCACGGCGGTGGGCGTGGCCGTGGGCCTGCTCGCCGGGTTCTATCGTGGCTGGATCGGCGCGGCGCTGATGCGGCTGGTGGACGCCGTGCTGTGCTTCCCGTCCATCTTCCTGCTGCTGACGCTGGCCGCCCTCGTCAGCCCGAACCTTCCCACCATCACCCTCATCATCGCGCTGACCGCGTGGATGGAGGTGGCGCGCGTGGTGCAGGGCCAGGTCATCGCGCTGCGCGAGCGCGACTTCGCCGTGGCGGCGGAGGCCATCGGCGCCAGCGACGGCTATATCATGCTGCGGGAGCTGCTGCCCAACATCATGGCGCCGATCATCGTGGCGGCGACGCTCAACGTCGCCCGCGCCATCCTCATGGAATCCTACATCAGCTACCTCGGCTACGGCATCCAGCCGCCGGCCGCGAGCTGGGGCAACATGCTGAACAACGCGCAGGAGTACCTGGAAAGCGCCCCCTGGCTGGCGCTGCTGCCCGGCGCCGTCATCACGCTGGCCGTCACCAGCTTCAACTTCATCGGCGACGGGCTGCGCGACGCACTGGACCCGCGAGGGGACCGCGCGGCGTGACGCCAATGAGCGAAACGGGCGACCTGCTCCGGGTCGAGGGCCTGACGGTGCGCTTCGGCGGCGTCCCGGCCGTCGAGGACGTCTCCTTCGACCTGCGTCCCGGCGAGACGCTGGCCATCGTGGGCGAGTCCAGTTCCGGCAAGAGCGTCACCGCCCTGGCGCTGATGCGCTTGCTGGACCCGCGGACGTGCAGCGTGGCCGGGCGCGCGCTGCTGCGCGGGGCGGACGGGCGGGAAACCGACCTGCTCGCCGTGCCGGAGCGGGCGATGGCGGACCTGCGCGGGCGGGCGCTTGGCATGATCTTCCAGGAGCCGATGGCCTCGCTCAACCCCGTGCACACGGTCGGCCGCCAGATCAGCGAGGGGCTGATCCGCCACGAACGCCTGTCCCCCCGCGCCGCCGCCGTGCGGGCCGTGGATCTGCTGGCCGAGGTCGGCATCCCGGAGCCGGCGCGGCGCGCGTCCGCCTTTCCGCACCAGTTGTCCGGCGGCATGAGGCAGCGCGCGATGATCGCCATAGCACTCGCCTGCCGCCCCCGCATCCTGATCGCGGACGAGCCGACCACGGCGCTCGACGTGACCATCCAGGCGCAGATCCTCGACCTGCTGCGGCGGCTCCAGGGGGAGACCGGCATGGCGGTGGTGTTCATCACCCACAACCTCGGCGTCGTGGCGGAGATCGCCGACCGCGTGGTGGTGATGTATGCCGGCCAGGTCGTGGAGGACGCGCCGGTGGCGGCGCTGCTGGCGCGTCCGGCGATGCCGTACACCGCCGGGCTGATGCGCTCCGTGCCGCGTCTCGACGCCGCGTTGGACCGCGGACGGCGCCTGCTCGCCATTCCCGGCAACGTGCCGGACCCGCGGCAGCGTCCGGCGGGCTGCACCTTCCACCCGCGCTGCGGCCACGCCCGGCCGGACCCGTGCCAGCGCGCCCGGCCGGCGCTGGAATGGGCGGCGCCGGGCCACCGGGTGCGCTGCGCCCGCTGGCGGGAGATCGCCGCGTGACCGAGGCGCTCGTCCGGGTACGCGACCTGTCCAAATGGTATCCGCTGCCGCGCCGCGGCCTGTTCCGCCCGCGCGAGCAGCTTCGCGCGCTGGACGGCGTGTCGTTCGACATCCGGCGCGGCGAGGTGCTGGGGCTGGTGGGCGAGTCCGGCTCCGGCAAGACCACGGTGGGCCGCACGCTGATGCGCCTCACCGAGCCGACGCGGGGCACCATCCATTTCCGCGGCCAGGACATCACCCACCTGCCGCGCCGCGCGCTTCGCCCGGTGCGGCGGCACATGCAGTTGGTGTTCCAGGACCCCTACGGCTCGCTCAACCCGCGCATGAGCGTCGAGCGCATCCTGTCCACGCCGCTGCTGGTGCACGAACCCAGCCTTTCGCGCCGGGAGCGCCGGGCGCGCGTCGAGCAGGCGCTGGACCTCGTGGGCCTGTTCCCCGGCGCCGCCGACCGCTTCCCGCACGAGTTCTCCGGCGGCCAGCGGCAGCGCATCGGCATCGCCCGGGCGCTGATGGCCGGGCCGGAGCTGCTGGTGGCGGACGAGCCGGTGTCGGCGCTCGACGTGTCGGTGCAGGCGCAGGTGGTGAACCTGCTGCTCGACCTGCGCGCACGGCTCGGCCTCACCGTGCTGTTCGTGGCGCACGACCTGGCCGTGGTCGGCACCATCTCCGACCGGGTGGCGGTGATGTACCTGGGCCGCATCGTCGAGCTGGCGGACACCGCGACGCTGTTCACCGGGCCGCGCCACCCGTACACGGAGGCGCTGTTCTCCGCCGTCCCCGCTATCGACCCCGCGGCCCGGCGGCGGCGCATCCTGCTCGCCGGCGACGTGCCCAGCCCGGTGTCGCCCCCCTCCGGCTGCACCTTCCGCACCCGCTGCCCCTACGCGCAGCCGCGCTGCGCCAATGTGCCGCCGGATTTGCGCGAGGTCGCCCCGGGCCATTGGAAGGCCTGCGTGCGCGACGACCTGTCCTTGGCCGCGCCCGTGGCGGCGCCTGTCCTGCAACCGACGCAAGCCGATTAGGAGACACGCCCTTGGGACCCGAGATCGACCCGTTCGAAGCCGACGCCCGGCAGCCCGCGCGGACCGGGATCGTCGTCATCGGCGGCGGCATCATCGGCATCTCCACCACGCTCGCGCTGGCGCAGGCCGGCGTCGCGGTGACGCTGTGCGAGAAGGGCGCATTGGTCGGCGAGCAGTCGAGCCGCAACTGGGGCTGGGTCCGCAAGACCGGGCGCGACGAGCGGGAAATCCCGCTCATCATCGAGGCCCTGCGGATGTGGAAGGAGATGAACCGCACGGTCGCCGCCGAAACCGGCTTCCGCGAATGCGGCGTGCTCTATGTCGGCGAGACCGACGCCGACCGGGCGCACCACGAGGCCTGGCTGGACCGCGCGCAGCCCTACCAGATGAGTTCCCGCCTGGTCGAAGGCGAAGACCTGGCCGCCCTGCTGCCCGGCGCCGCGCGCAGCTACAAGTCCGGCCTCTACACCCAAGACGACGGCCGGGCGGAGCCGCAGCAGGCCGGCCCCGCCATCGCCCGCGCGGCGCAGCGCCTCGGCGCGGTGATCCTCACCCAGTGCGCCGTGCGCGGCCTCGACATGGCGGGCGGCCGGGTCGCGGGCGTGGTGACGGAGCATGGGCGCATCGCCTGCGACGGCGTGGTGCTGGCGGGTGGCGCGTGGTCGCGCCTGTTCTGCGGCAGCCTCGGCCTGCGCCTGCCGCAGCTCAAGGTGCGCTCCTCCGTGCTGCGCACGGCGCCGCTGCCCGGCGGACCCGAGGTCTCGGCCTGGACCAGCCAGTTCGCCTTCCGCAAGCGCATGGACGGCGGCTACACGGTCGCCAACGGCTCGGCCAACGTGGTGCCGCTGGTGCCGGACACCTGGCGCTTCTTCCGCGAGTTCCTGCCGGCGGCGAAGGCGACCCGGCGCAGTCTGCGCCTCCGCCTCGATGGGCGCTTCATGGCGGAGGCCCGCACGCCGCGCACCTGGGCGCTCGACGCCCCAAGCCCGTTCGAGCAGGTGCGGACGCTCGATGCCGAGCCGGCGCCGGGCATCAACGGCCGGGCGGTCGCGGCGCTCAAGGCGGCGTTCCCGGTTTTCGCGGGGATGCAGGTCGTGCAGGAGTGGGCCGGCATGATCGACGTGACGCCGGACGCGGTGCCGGTCATCAGCCCCATCGACGACGTGCCCGGCCTCGTGGTCGCGACCGGCTTCTCCGGCCACGGCTTCGGCATCGGCCCGGCGGCGGGACGGCTCGCCGCCGACCTCGTGACCGGAGCGGCACCCTTGGTGGACCCGACGCCGTTCCGCTTTTCCCGCTTCAGCGACGGCTCGCCCATCGTCGTCGAAGCGCCCGCCTGATCCCCCACACAGGAGCCGACCATGAATGAGCATCGCGCCCACGCCTCCCTGCCGCGTCGCTCGATCCTGCGAATGGCGCTGGCTGGCGGCGCCGTGCCGCTGCTGGGCGCCGGCGCCCGCGCGCAGGGCAAGCCGAAGCCCGCGGGCCAGGTCGTCATCGGCATCTCCCAGGAACCCACGGTGTTCAACCCGCTGCTGCCGCACATCGAGGTGGACGACGGCATCTACATGTCGCTGTTCAGCCCGCTTTGGGCGGTGGACCCGAAGGGCAACTTCCTGCCGCGCCTCGCGGCCGAGGTCCCCACGGTCGCCAACGGCGGCGTGTCGGAAGACGGGCTGCACTGGCGGATCAAGCTGCGCGGGGACGTGACGTGGCACGACGGCAAGCCCTTCACCGCGGACGACGTGAAGTTCACCCTCGACCTCATCAACAACCCCGACTTCCCCGCCGGCACCCGGTCGGGCCATGAGCTGCTGCGCGACGTGCAGGTGACGGGGCCGCACGAGATCGCCTGGCGGCTGGACAAGCCGTTCTCGCCCTATGCCTCCATCCTCGCCTGGACCTTCATCGTGCCGCAGCACCTGCTCGCCGGGCAGGCCGACCCGCGCAACTCGCCGTTCCTGCGCGCCCCGGTCGGCACCGGGCCGTTCAAGTGGAGCGAGCGGGTGCCGGGCGACCACATCACGCTCACGGCCCACGACGCCTATTTCGAGGAGGGGCCTTACCTCGAACGGGTGGTGTTCAAGTATATCCCGGACCTCACGGTGCTCTACACCCAGTTCCGCACCGGCGACATCGACTACATCAGCCTGCAGGGCATCTCAGCCGACCACTACGCGGAAGCGAAGGCGCTGCCCAACCGGGTCGTGATGCCCATCCCCACGGCGTCCATCGAGAACTTCTACTTCAACCTGGCCCTGCCGCAGTTCAAGGACCTGGCAGTGCGCCAGGCGCTCTACATGAGCCTGGATAAGGCCAGCATCATCAACGAGCTGTACTACGGCCTGCCGCGCCCGAGCGAGTCGTACCTGCCCCCGGCCTCCTGGGCCTTCGACCCCGACCTGCCGAAGCAGGTCTATGACCCCGACCGCGCCCGCGCGACGCTCGACGCCGCCGGTTGGAAGCCAGGGGCCGGCGGCATCCGCGAGAAGGACGGGGTCAAGCTCCAGTTCAGCAACTCCACCACCGCGGGCAACCACCTGCGCGAGCAGGCGCAGCAATTGCTGCAGCAGAACTGGCAGGACCTCGGCGTCGGCATGACCATCAAGAACCTGCCGGCGGCGGTGATGTGGGGCGAGTACTGGATTCAGTCGCACTTCGAGACGGCCATCGTCGGCAACAACTTCATGACCGGGCCGGACCCGGCGGCGGCCGACTACTTCAGCAGCAAGGCCATCGCGGCGCAGGGCGGCTCCGGCAACAACACGATGCAGTACGCGAACCCGCGACTCGACGATTTGATGCAGCAGGGGGCGACGACGCTGGACCGCGGCAGGCGAATCGAGGCGTACCGCGGGGTGCAGTCCGTGCTGCGGGAGAACCTGCCGTTCCTGCCGATCTTCGAGTACGTGACGGTGGAGGGGACCAAGGCTGGGTTGAGCGGGTATCAGCCGAACATCAATGTTCGGTTGAATGCTTGGAATGTTCAGGCTTGGCGGTGGGCGGGGTGAGTTCCAGCGGGTTGTTCGACCGATAGTTGAGGTAGGATCGCAGCGGCGCTATCCCGGGAGTGCTGGACAGCGGTAGCTTGGCCGACATACCGCTTGGGCGAAACCGCAGAAGGTGGTCCAGCGCCTCCGTCTCTTCGCATCCGAGGCGGTTCAACGGGTGGCCATTGGCTATCCTTGCGAGATATGCGCACCGTTTAGGCATCGATCTGCAAAGCCACCGTGTCATTGAGCGCAGGGCGGATTCAACGTGGCGGCTCACTGACCAAAAAATTTCGAATCCGATGCCGCACTCTTGCTATGGTCATTCCTTTTCTGTAATTGCGTTAACCAGGGGTTGTGTCTCTGAACATGGTATAAAATTTTGATGATGTCATCGCCTTATAACACAACCAGGAGTAGAGAATGATTTCATCTTCCCTGTCGGTGTTGCTGCTTGATACCAAGATGAATAACCCGAATCACTATATTGTTCTGAACATTTTGGCTGCGCTTCGTGCCAATGGACAAGTGCATCGCGTAGACAAGGCCACATATGCTACGGCCGTACGCATGGCGCAGACGCATCATTATGACGTTTTCTTAGCCGTTGATGGTGAAGCCATAAACATTGATATCCTGTCTCGGATCAAGCCATTGGTTAAGGCATCGGTTCTTTGGGCTTGGGAAGATCCGTATGAACGAGATCGGACGGTAGCCTTAGCTCATCTGTTCGACCACATTTTCACTAATGACGTGGGAAGCATTAATGCTTATCCAGATGGTGCGAACCACCTTCCTCTCGCTGCTGGCGAGCTTATGCCAGTCCGCGACCGTGACGCCGATTACGACTATGACATAGCCTTTGTTGGATCAGCGTGGCCAAACCGGGTCACGTTTCTTCGGCGGCTTTTGCGCACCCTTCCAAATCTTCATGCTAAAATTGTACTGAGTTATAATCCGCATCTTCCAAGGACATATTTAGATCTTCCAGAGTCAAGCTATGTTGGAGGTCTCTCCCATCCAGATTTCCTTGACGTAGCTAATCGATCACGCATTAATCTGACACTCAACCGCGACTTTTCCGGAGACGGTGTAAGACCCAAGGCACAAAGCCCTGGTCCGCGTCTGTTTGAGATTGCTCTAGCGGGTGGTTACCAACTTGTCGATACCCGTGACACAATCCTTGATAGCTTCTACCGGCCGAGCCGCGATATTGATGTGTTCCGCACCTTCGATGAATGCGTGCAGAAGATTGACTACGCGCTTAAAAATCCAAAACATCGCATAGCCCGAATGCGTGCTGCACAAGCTCGTACGCTGGCAGAGCATACATACGGTCATCGCCTTACCGCAATTTTTGATAAGATTGCAGAATGTTCAAAGCGGAAAGAGCTTAGAAAAATCCCTGTCACCTCTAAGCAGCATGGTAAATATCGTATTCTCTTTGTAACGCACAATAACGTGGCCGGTGGCAATTTTGGTGGAGTCGAAGTTTATCAAGATACTATAGCTAAAAAACTTAGCATAAACTTTGAGATATTTTATTATCAACCCGCGCAACCCCTGGTCCACGATAGTCATCATAAATATGTCTTAACAGATCGCCAGCATACCATTTTACAAACTTACTACGTACCTTCATTCAATATTCACAACACCTTAAGCCAGCCTGAAGCTGAGCAAGCATTCGCATCAGTATTATCAAATTGGTCGATAAATCTTGTACATTTTCATCACCTTATAAATCATTGTGCTTCATTACCCATGATAGCAAATATTTTGGGCGTTCCAACTATTTTCACTTTACATGATTTCTGGGTGGTTTGTACTCGGTTTAATCTGCTCGATCATCGTGGTTCATATTGCAACATTGTCAATCGTCCCAAAACTGCATGTGACGTATGTATGAGCGCAACCGAAGGCCATGCATCTGGTGCGCAAGATTACAGGCGCAGTTTTTTCAGTCGCGTGCTCGCTTCCCACAATCGAATTATAAGTAACTCGCCAACAGCAACTGCGATCCTATGCGGCATGTATCCTGAATTGCCAGATGACAAAATCATATCCCTCGGCATACCTGTTCCTTGGATGGCGTCATATGCTGAAACAATGTCATCTCGTAGCGCGGACTACACACGACCACTCAATGTTGTTTTTTTTGGTAATTTTACTCGAAACAAAGGAGCTGACATTCTACTTGAGGCTGCTGGAGTACTCTATAACGAACCAATTACGTTCACGATCTGCGGCCGTATAGATAAGCCGTATGACGATATTCTACGGCATGTCGGCTTGCCAAACGTTACTGTAGAAGGGAAGTTCATGCCGGGCGAGCTAAGCCTCGACCGCTTCGATCTGTCGCTTCACCTTTCAATCTGGCCTGAAACTTACTGCATCACTCTTTCCGAAGCTTGGGCGGCGGGAGTTGTCCCTATTGTGACCAACTGTGGCGCACTGGCCGATAGGGTGATCCATAATCACAACGGATACCACATCCCAATTAACGGTTCTGGCGAACTTATAGCCCTTCTGCGCCTGATAAAAGACGACCGTACATCAATCAATCGCCTGCGCGCAAACATCACCGACGAGCTGTGGTTGACTCCCCAGCAGCATTGCAACGCGCTCACAGACATCTATACATCGCTTATTGAGGCACACCCCACGCTGCCACGACCGATCTCTCCCGCCCTGGCAACTGGTGCGCCAACAACAATCGCGCTGCGTGACGAAACGCATATGCCGTCAGACTGGACGCGCCCTGATGCTATCGCACTACCAGCGCTAACCGACACCTATACAAATCCTTTGGCTCCGCTCGCGCAACGCCTTTGGGAAGTGAAAAACGCCTTGGAGCAGGGGCTACTTGAGGCTGCCCCGCTACTGTCGGGCTATTTAGATGCAATAGGTATGCCCGTAGCTGCTGGATTCGCGCATCACACCCAAATTTGGGCAGCCCCGCAACCTCCATTGCAGGTAATTGGCTGGTTGCAAGAGGATGGGAGTCCTCTAGCCGATTTCATGCTCGCCGTCCGTTCGGGTTCCGGCGACCTCATTCTTCGCCCAACTCATCTTCATGAACGTTTCAACGCAAACAGGGGGGGCGTTGCGGAAACGATCAGTCGAAAGTTTACTTCAGACCCATTCCCCGCGCAGTTGCTCGAAGCTGGCCTATACGGCTTAGAATTGTACCGTTTGCGTGGAGATTACCTCGAAATTCTGCCGCTCGCATCGTTGCTTGCTACGCCCAGCAACGTCTTCCTACTTTCCGCGCCAGGTTACGAATTCTTACGTGTACTGCTTCCAGGTCCCGCCTGGCAGACACGTCAACGCGGCGCAGAACCACATCTAGCCGGCATAGTCGACGAGATTGAAGTTGTTGATGTCGGCCCGTTAGGTGAGAAGCCCCGATATGCGCTTCTCGTGCGAGGTTGGATCGTGGATTTGAATAATCCTAATCCTGTAAGCTCTGTCGCCTTCCAGATTTCGGGCGATAGTCAACACCACGTCGCACTCGCTCCAGTCACCCGTATAGACGTAGCGCAAGCGCATAAGCTATCGCCCACGACGAAACCCGGCTACGAAGGCGCCATTTGGATTGGTGATCTGCCGCCTGGCACTTACAGTTTGGAAATCGTTAAATGTCTGATTACCGGAGTAAATATCCAGCGTGCCGCACAACTTGAGATCCGACCAGAGGGGGCTTATCCGTGTGTGAAACGCTTTGAAGTTTTATCAGAAACTTTGATTTAGTTAAGACCTGATGGTTTTTTGGAAATACGAACATGCACATATGCGTTGCAAGCAGCTTTCCCGAAACTGCTAATCGGAACTTGTCTATCGTTGATGATCTTGCGGAAGGCTTTCGTACTGCAGTCACAGATGTTGTTGTCAATGTTTCATCTTACCTCGGATTAGCAGTATATGTCGCGCAGTTTAAACCTACGCTAGTTGTCTTGGTTGGGTCAGCACTGTCTGCTCGCTGTAATTATCGTGAATTAGCACAGGCGTGCCGGGCGGCGCACACGATTTTCGCCTTCTGGACTGTGGAAGACCCTTACGAATTCGATGTGAACTACAAATTTACGCAATTCGCTGACGTCGTTTTCAGTAATGATGCCTGGGCTTGCAATTTCTATGCCCACGACCGAGTTTACCATCTCCCTACGGCAGCGTCCGAACGTCTCGTACGGGGATTAGATAATTACGCCCAACGCTCGCTTGAGGTCTTTTTCTGTGGTGTTGGTTTCGCTAACCGACGTACGCTTATCATGGATGCGTTATCGATTTTGGAGCCAAGGCAGGCCCTCATCGTAGGCGATGAATGGCCCGTTGATCTCAGCGCGATCATGAGCAACCGCAGACTTTCCAAAGATACCCTGATCGAACACTATGCGCAATCGCTTTGCGTTTTAAACATTGGTCGTAGTTTTTCTTATGCCAATAACCGGCGTAGCCTGGAGGCCGTCACGCCGGGTCCCCGCACCTTTGAAGCGGCAATGGTCGGATGCGTCCAGCTCTATTTCCAGCCGACACGATTTTTGAAAGACTATTTTGACCCTGGAACCGAAATTATTGTGTTCGAAAACGTCAAAGAATTGAACGACAAACTTGACCAACTTCTGTCCGATCCTGCGGCCGCTTGCGCCATCGCAAAGGCCGCACAACGCCGAGTCCTTACAGATCATACCTATACAGTGAGGGCGCAAACGATTCTCACTCACGTAGGGCTTGCTACAAGCGATAAAAGATAATCTACATTCAAAAAACTCTTTTTCACACCCCTAACTATACTCTTAATCGTCGCAGTACAAGGAAATTGCTTTAAAGAAGAATCCTCAATAAGCATTGCTGAAATACTAAGCCCGAACGAGGCTTCTTCAAGTTTTATGAACAAATCAAAGGACATACAGCCGTCGAAATCTGAATTTAAACGCTGAAAATTAGTTCTGCAATCTCAAAAACGGAGATTGCGTTTACATTGAACTCTGCCGAAATTCTAACGATTGACACGATGTAAGCAACTACGGCTCCGTCTTGCGGAGAACATAGATGTTTTCATTACCAACAGGCACGTGAGCCTGCAAATCGAACCTGTTCTCCGCTATGGCAAGTAAGTGATCCTTGAAGGTCTCGCCGGTCCAAGCATGGACATGCACATCCATCGCGGCATCGCAAATCCGTTGCGCTTGCCGTTCTGCCTCTTCTGGCGGGAAAGGAGGGTCGCCGGTCAGCAACGGATGAACGTAATGCACGTGCTCCAGGTAGGCTTGCATCCGCGTACCCAAGCCCCCGTCCTGCGCGTCAGCTTGCAGGTGCTCCAGCGTGACAGGCGGGCGATTGCGGTCGAAGGTGTGGCGCATGTCAGGTATGGCGATCACGGCCACGCCACCAGAGCGTAATACCCGCATAGTCGCCCAGATGGCCCCAATCGGGTCTTGCAGGTGTTCTATCACATGAGCGGAGATGACAAAGTCGAAGGCGGCCTCAGATATGCCCTGGAAGGTTTGTGCGTCCAAGATACGGTCGTCCGCGACCGCAGTCGTGCCGAAGTACTCGGCCAACCCGTCGCGGTCGCGGATGTCGCCGTAGTAGCAGGTCGCAGCCGGCGGCAGCGGCCAGGGACGGTCGCCGGCTCCCACCTCCACCCCGTTACCGCATAAGACCATGTGCCCTACGGCCCGGCGTACGGCGAGCACTTCTTCAGCACCCCGCCGCTCGGCCGCCAGACGCCGTTCCCGATGCAGCACGACCGCGGTGTCCACCAAAACCTGAACAGGCTTTTGAAGCCAGAAAGCAGGCTCCTCGTCTTCAAACGTCATGGTTATTGCTTACTCCAATCAAGTCCCTAAAACCTCGTTCTGCAAAATCGCCTTGAATGTAGCGACGATATGAACCCTAAAAATCACAGTCAGTGTAAATGAAAGTGGGTTTAAGTGCAAAAACTTCGACGCTCGTTTCTAGCCATAGGTCCCCCCTCACCCCACCGCCCCCTGAT
>CAXTTB010000031.1:0-15158 GCA_964246905.1 uncultured Acetobacteraceae bacterium
ATCCGCCCTACGATCCTGAGCATGCGTGTCCCAACTTGCACAAGGTTGCTTAGATCGCGTAGTCGAAGCTGGCATAGGATAACTCGCGCAGGATCTCGTCCGCGCTGCGGGACGGGTCGCCCACCGGCCCTTTTCGGACGATGCGGGCCGGCACGCCGGCGACGGTTGCCCCTGGCGGCACGGGGTTCAGCACGACCGAGCCGGCTGCGACCCGCGCCTGCTCGCCGACCTCGATGTTGCCCAGGATCTTGGCCCCGGCGCCGATCATCACGCCGCGCCCGATCTTCGGATGGCGGTCGCCGCAATCCTTTCCGGTGCCGCCCAGCGTGATGCCCTGCAGCAGCGACACGTCGTCCCCGACCACCGCGGTCTCGCCCACCACCAGCCCGGTGGCGTGATCGAGGAGTATGCCTCGGCCGATACGCGCCGCGGGATGGATGTCCGTCTGGAAGACCTCCGAGGTGCGGCTTTGCAAGTACAGCGCGAAGTCCCGCTCGCCATTGCCCCACAGCCAATGCGTCAGCCGGTGCGCCTGCAAGGCGTGGAAGCCCTTGAAGTAGAGGAAAGGCTCGATCAGCCGCTCGCAGGCCGGGTCGCGGTCGAACACGGCGTTGATGTCGGCTTTGAGGCCCAGGCCGATCTCGGGCGTGGCGCTGGCGGCGCGATGGAACGCCTGCAGGATCAAAGGCTGCGCGATCACGTCGTTCTTCAGCCGGCCGGCGATGCGGTGGAACATCGCGGCCTCGAAGCTCGGCTGGTTGAGGATCGAGTCCAGGAACAGGGGCGCCAGCATGGGCGACCGCGCATAGGCCTGCTCAGCCTCCAGCCGCAGCCGGCGCCAGAGCGCGTCCGAAAAGGCGTCGTCTTCTGGCGCAGCCAGCGCCAGGTGGCTCAGCCTCGATTGCATTACCATGAAGTCTTGCCGCCCCAAATGTCCGGCCAGCGCGCATGGCCGGCAAAATCAAACGCTGCACTGTCGTTTCCCGCTCCGACAGTTGACGGTCAGCACATGGCCCGACAAGGGGTCTGACCCCGAATTCCAGGATGGCGGTCCGCGGCCGTTTCAGCCCGGCGCCACCGCTCAGCGCGCGTGATGCACCGCCCCTTGGCCGATCACAGGCGTCGGGATACCCTCCATCCGCGCCTTGAGCTGCAGCGCGAGGTACAGCGAGTAGTGCCGCGACTGGTGCAGGTTGCCGCCGTGGAACCACAGGCCGGGCTGCGCGGTGGGCTTCCACATGTTTCGCAGCTCGCCCTCCCAAGGGCCGGGGTCCTTGGTGGTGCCGGACCCGAGGCCCCAGCACTTGCCGACCCGGTCCGCCACCTCCTGCGACACGAGCCTCGCCACCCAGCCGTTCATCGAGCCGTAGCCGGTGGCATAGACGATCAGGTCCGCCGGCAGCGCGCTGCCGTCATCGAGCCGGACCCCATCCTCGGTGATCTCCGCGACATCCACGCCGCTCCGCAGCTTGATCCGCCCGTCGGCCACCAACTCCGACGCGCCCACGTCGATGTAGTAGCCGGAGCCGCGGCGCAGGTACTTCATGAACAGGCCGGAGCCGTCGTCGCCCCAATCGTGCATGAACCCGGCCTTCTCCAACGCCGCGTAGAACGGCGCGTCCTGCTCGGCGATGGCCTGGTACGCGGGAATCTGGAACTCGTGCATGATGCGGTACGGGAGGGAGGCGAACACCATGTCCGCCTTGTCCGTCGTCATGCCGGCGGCCACGGCCTCCTCCGAGTACAGGCTGCCCAGCCCGTGCTTCATCAGGCTGTCGGACTTCACGATGTGGGTGGAGGACCGCTGCACCATCGTGACGTCGGCGCCGTTCTCCCAAAGGTCGGCGCAGATGTCGTGCGCCGAGTTGTTGGAGCCGATCACCACGCACCGCTTGCCGGCCCACTCCGCGCCGCCGGGGTGGCGGCTGCTGTGGTGCTGGGTGCCCCGGAAGCGGTCCATGCCGGGGTAGTCCGGCAGGTTCGGCAGGCCGGACACGCCGGTCGCCATGACCAGGTGCTTGGGGCGCAGCGTGACCGGCTGCCCGTCACGGACCACCTCGACGATCCATTCGCCCTCGGCCTCGTCGTAGCGCGCGCTCTGGGCCTCGGTGCGCGTCCAGTAGTTCAGCTCCATGACCTTGGTATACATCTCAAGCCAGTCGCCGATCTTGTCCTTGGGCGAGAACACCGGCCAATGGTCGGGGAACGGCAGATAGGGCAGGTGGTCGTACCACACCGGGTCGTGCAGGCAGAGCGACTTGTAGCGGTTGCGCCAGGCGTCGCCGGGTCGGTCGTTCTTGTCGATGACGATGGCGGGCACGCCCAATCGCCGGAGCCGCGCGCCGAGGCCAATGCCGCCCTGCCCGCCGCCGACCACGAGGACATAGGGCTGCACCGCATCGCCCAGCTCGGCCTCCTCCTTCGCCCGGCGCTCCGCCCAGCTTCGGCGGCCCAGCGTGCTGCCGTGCTCGGCGCCGATCTCCCGGGTGGGACCTCGGCGCTCCTCGTGGCCCTTCAGCTCGGTGATCGCGGTCAGCAGCGTCCAGCACTTGCCGTCCTTGAGGCGCAGGTGCCCGTGCCCGCGGGCCGCGTCCGTCTCGAAGCTGATCCACGCCTCGACCACGCCGTCGGCCCCGCTCGCCTCGCCTTCCACCGCCCAATGGCCCGGCCGGGTGCGCGGCAGCGCGTCGCGCAGCATGGCGGCGATGGCGTCCCGGCCCTCGAAGGTCACGATGTTCCAACTGAATGCCACCAGGTCCCGCCAGAAGCAGGTCTCGGCGAACTGCCCGGCAGCCTCCTCCGCATCGCCCCGCGCGAGGGCATCCGCGAAACCGGAGAGCCAGAGCGCCGCCTTCTGCGACGCCGATTGGTCGAGCATGGCCGTATCCCCCATTCGCATTCTTGTTAGGGTCAGGCTATCGAGGGCGCCGTCCGCCCGTCAACGAAGGATCGCATCCCATGGCAACATACCCAGACCTGGCCGGCAAGGCCGTGCTCGTCACCGGCGGCGCGTCCGGGATCGGCGAGGCCATCGTCCGGCGCTTCGCGGCGCAGGGGGCGCAGGTCGGCTTCCTCGACATCAAGGACGCGGAGGGACGCGCCTTGGCGGAGGAGCTGGGACCAAACGTCCATTACGCCCATGCCGACCTGACCGACATCGCGCAGCTCCGCGCCGCCATCGGTGTGCTGCGCGAGGCGATGGGGCCGATCACGGTGCTGGTGAACAACGCGGCGCATGACGAGCGGCACCGGACCGAGGACGTGACGCCCGAGTACTGGGACAACCGCGTCGCCGTGAACCTGCGCCACCAGTTCTTCGCGGCGCAAGCCGTGCTGCCGGACATGAAGGCGGCGGGCGGCGGCGCGATCATCAACTTCGGCTCGGTGTCCTGGATGATCGGGCAGGGCGGCATGGCGGCGTACACGGCCTGCAAGAGCGCCGTGCTCGGCCTCACCCGCTCGCTCGCCCGGGACTTCGGGCCGGACAACATCCGGGTCAACGCCATCGCCCCCGGCTGGATCATGACCCGGCGGCAGAAGGAGCTGTGGCTGACGCCCGAGGGCGAGCGGGAACTGATGGACCGCCAATGCCTCAAGCGCCACCTCGTGCCGGACGAGATCGCCCGGGTGACGCTGTTCCTCGCGTCGGAGGAAGCGTCGGCCTGCACGAACCAGCATTACGTGGTGGACGGCGGCTGGGTGTGAGGCTGGGTGAGACGGGGGCAGGCCGCCGCGCGCTATAGATAGGCTGCGCCCGCCTCCTGCGCGAACCGCACCGGGTCGCCCTCCCACACGATGCGGGCGTGCTCCAGCACATACACCCGGTCGGCGTGGGGCAGGGCAAAGGTGACGTTCTGCTCGCCCAGCAGCACCGTGATCGGCGTCGTGGTGCGGAGCCGTTCCAGCGCGTGGCTGAGCTGCTCCAGGATCACCGGGGCGAGGCCCAGCGTCGGCTCGTCGAGGATCAGCAGGCGCGGCTGCATCATCAGCGCGCGGGCGATGGCCAGCATCTGCTGCTCGCCGCCGGACAGCGTCGCCGCAAGCTGGGCCTGGCGGGACTTCAGGATCGGGAACCGCTCGAACATGGCGCCGAGCAGCGCCGCGCGGTCCCCTTTGGGCAGGCGGGAGCCGCCAAGGTCCAGGTTCTCCCGCACGCTCATGGCGCCGAACAGCTCGCGGCTTTCCGGGCACTGCACGATGCCGCCGCGGGCGATGGCGGCGGCGCTCCGCCCGGCGAGCGCCTGGCCCTCCCAGGCGATGCGCCCGGCGTAGGGCACGAGGCCGGAGACGGCGTTGAACAGCGTCGTCTTGCCGGCGCCGTTCAGCCCGACGACCGAGACGAACTCGCCCTCCCGCACATGGATCGACACGCCCTCCAGCGCCTGCGCCTTGCCGTACAGCACATCGACGCCCTCGACCGCGAGCAGCGGCGGGCCGGATTTCGCCGGGAGCGCCGGGCGTGCCGCGGTCTCGATGGCGCCGCCCAGGTACACCCGGCGCACCTGCGGGTCCCGCATCACCTGCTCCGCCGTGCCTTCGGCGATGGGTTCGCCCAGGTACATCGCCAGCACGCGGTCCACGAGCGCCGCCACGCCCTTCACGTTGTGGTCCACCAGCAGCACCGCGCGGCCCTCCGCCCGGAAGCCCGCGATCAGGTCGGAGAACGCGCCGACCTCGCCCGAGGTCAGCCCGGCGAACGGCTCATCGACCAGCACCACCTTGGGGTCCCGCCCGATGGCCTTGGCGAGTTCCAGGCGGCGCAGGTCGGCGAACGGCAGCGTGCCGGGCCGGCGGTCCAGGACGGCGCCGAGGCCGACGCGATGGGCGATGGCGCGCGCCCGCTCCTCCACGTCCGGATCGGCGAACAGCCGCAGCAGCGCGTCCGGCAGCAAAGCGAGCTTGATGTTCTCCAGCACCGTCTGCCGGTGCAGCGGGCGGGAATGCTGGAACACGAGGCCGACGCCTTGGCGCGCGATGCGGTGGCTGGGCCACCCGGCCACGTCCACGCCGCCGATCCGCACCGACCCGGCGTCCGGGCGCTCGATCCCCATGATGAGCTTCATCACCGTGGACTTGCCGGAGCCGTTGGGGCCGATCAGCCCCAGGATCTCGCCCGGCGCAATCTGGAGCGCCATGCCGCCCACCGCGACCAGCCCGCCGAACCGCTTGACCAGGCCGGAGACCTGGAGCAGCGGCGTCCCCGGGACCGTCATTGCCGCTCCCGCATCAGGACGCCGAGCAGGCCGGACGGCACCAGCAGGATGGCGAGCAGCGCCACGGCGGAGACGATGAAGGTGCTGAGCTGGCCGAGCGGGCGCAGCAGCTCGCCGGCCACGATCAGCACCGCCGCGCCGACCGCCGCGCCCAGGATGGTGCGCCGCCCGCCCAAGACGGCGGCGATGATGACCTGCACGCCGACGGCGATGTCGATCACGGTGCCGGGCGAGGCGGTGCCGAGGTAGAACACCAGCATCGCCCCGGCCAGCCCGCTGAACAGCGCGCTCACGCAGAAGGCGGCGAGCTTGTGCTTGGCGACGTTGAAGCCGAGTGCCTGCGCCTCCACCGGGTCCTGCCCGCAGGCCTGCAGGATCAGCCCCAGGGCGGAGCGGGACAGGCCGAACAGGATGAGGCCGCTCACCGCCATGAAGCCGAGCGCGATGTAGTAGTTGGCGGTCTCGTCAACCGACATCACGTCGGGGATGGTGAGGCCGATCTCCCCGCCGCTGTAGCGGGCGAACACCGTGACCATCTGCTGCAACAGGAGGACGGCGACCAGGGTGATCAGCCCGAAGTACGGCCCGCTCAGCCGCAGCGCCGGCACCGCCAGCAGCAGGCCGCCGGCGACGGCCAGCACCGCGCCGAACAGCACGCAGACCGGGATGGGCAAGCCCGCCTCGCTGTTGAGGATGCCGGCCCCGTAGGCGCCCAGGCCCACGAGGAAGGTCGGGCCGAAGTTCACCTCCCCCGCGAAGCCGAACAGCAGGTCCCAGGCCATGGCGAACACGCCGAAGTAGTAGGCGAGCGTCAGCAGCCCCAGCACGTAGCCGGACACGCCGAGCGGCAGCACGGCGGCGACGGCCAGCACCAGCAGGGCGGCCCAGAACAGCCGCGAGCGCAGCAAACCGCGCATCAGCGCCGCCCCAGCAGGCCCTGCGGCCGCAAGTACACCACGACCACCAGCAGCAGCAGCGCCGGGATGGTGCGGAGCGAGGGGGAGATCAGGTAGGCGGTGATCGTTTCCAGGTAGCCGACCGCGTAGGCCGCCAGCAGCGACCCGGCCACGCTGCCCAACCCCCCCAGCACGACGATGGAGAAGGCGGAGGCGGTCAGCGTGCCGGCGTTCTCCGACGACACGCCGAGGAACGCGCCCAGCAGCACCCCCGCCGTGCCGGCCAGCACGCCGTAGATGGCCCAGACCAGCAAATAGATGCGCTGCAGCTCGAAGCCCAGCAGCGTCAGGCCGCGCGGGTTGATCGACGCCGCCAGCAGCGCCTTGCCGGCGCGCGTCCGGTTGACCAGCAGCCACAAGAGGCCGATGGCGGCCCAGCACAGCACGGCGGTCAGGATCTCGTTGGTCGGCGTCCGCACCCCGCCCAGCACCGTGACCCCGGCGATCAGCGGGCGGACGGTGTGCGGGCTGGTGGTGGTGAAGTAGGCGACCGCCTCCTGGATCATGATGCCCCAGAGCAGCGTGCCGGTGAGGACGAAGATCTCCTTCTCCTCGGACGGGATCGCCGGCGACCGCTGGATCGGCCGCACCACCAGCAGATAGGTCGCGAACGCCATGGCGATCCCGGCCAGCAGCCCGGCGGCGGCGCCCCCATAGGCCCCCACTTGGTCCGCCAGCAGCCACGCCACCACCGCCGCCGTCAGCAGGATGCCGCCATGCGCCAGGTTCAAGACGCCGGACACGCCGAACAGCAGGGTGAAGCCGATGGCGCCCAGGCCGTACAGCGCGCTGACCGCGAAGCCGTCGATGAGGATCTGGAGGCCGAGCACCCCGGGTCAGGCCGCGCCTAGTTCGCCACCTTCACGAAGCCCGGGAAGCGCAGCGTGCCGGTCGCGACGGCCGGCGGCCAGACCGCCACCTGCTTGCCGTCCTGCCACTGCACGACCAGGCCGCTCACGGTGTCCGGGCCGTACTTGATGGCGTGGGTGAACTGCGCGTCCTTGCCGAAGAACTGGATGCGCCCGACCGTGCCCTGGTAGTCCGCGGCTTCCAGCGCCGTCACCATCTTGTCGGGATCGGTGCCGCCTGCCTTCCGCACGGCATCGGCGATGAGGAACACGTCGTCATAGGCGCCGTAGCCGGAATAGGCCGGGCTGATGCCGAACTTCTTCATGTAGGCCTGGGCGAACGGGATCGTCTTGGGCGTGGAGGCGACCGTATCGACCGCGACGAGCTGCAGCACCACGCCCTCCGTGGCACCATTGGTGTCCTTCCAGAACGTGCTGGACGTGGCCTGCGACGAGATGCCGAACATCGGGATCGGCACCTGCTGGTTGGCCCACTGCACCGTCGGCTGCACGCCCACGTGGCTGATGCCGGTCACGATCACGTCGGGCTTCTTGCCCTCGATGCCGTTGTAGATCGGCGTGAAGTCCGTGGTGTCCGGCGACATGCGGATGTGGTCCAGCACCTGGAGGCCCGCCTTCGGCAGGCAGGCCATGTAGCCGGCGTCGAGCGGCGTGGTCCAGGCGGCGTCCTCGCTCATGATGACCGCGGTCTTCATCTTGAGCTTGCTGTCCGTCAGCAGGTCCTTCGCCGCGTCGCACACGGACTGCGCGAGGAACGCCGAGGGCAGGTAGGCGTGGAAGAAGTACTTGAGGTGCTCGTAGTCGCCGTGGATGCGCTTGGAGATCTCGTCGCTCGCAGCGCCCGGCGTCATGGTGGGAATCTTCAGCCGCCCGGCCCAGGGTTCCAGGGCAAGGGCGACCTCGCTGGTATAGGTGGCGATCACCGCGTGCACCTTGTCCTGGTTCGCCGCGCGCTGGAAGGCGCGCACCGCGTCGGCGGCGGAGTTGTGGTCGTCGTAGGCGACGATCTCGATCATGCGCCCGTCCACCCCGCCATGCGCGTTGATCTCGTCCGCCGCGACCTGGGCGGCGTTCGGGATGGCGATGCCGCTGATGGCGGAGTTCTCGGCGATCACGCCGATGCGGATGGGGTCGGCGGCGGAGGCGGCGCCGGGCAGGCCGAATGCGAGCGTGAGGGCGAGCGCGGGGGCGGGCAGCAGGCGGCGCGTCGGCATGAGAACGTCTCCTCGGGGTTCGGCGCTGTCCGCCGTTGCAAGGAGGTTAGTGCCCCGGCGCACGGGAGTAAACGAGGCGTATGATCTTTGGCCCCGCGGCGCTGGCTGCCGGCCCGGAACCGGCTATCGTGCAGCCGCGCATGGCCGGAGGGAAGTGGGATGGAAGTGGAGGACGACGCCGGGTTGCCCCGGGTGATCGCGCTGGAGGGCTGCTCCAACCTGCGGGACCTCGGCGGCTACCGTACGGCGGATGGGCGGCGCGTGCGGATGGGCCGGGTGTTCCGCAGCGGGTCGCTGGCCAATATGACGGACGCGGATTTGGCCCGGTTCGGCGCGCTCGGCATCCGCACCGTCTGCGACCTGCGCGGCGTGGGGGAAAGCGCGCGTGCGCCGTCCCGCCTGCCCGGCGCCGACGCCCCGGAGGTGGTGCCGCTGCCCATCGAGCCACGGGTCGGCGCCTCGCTCCGCGACCTGCTCCGGCGGGAGGAGGCCACGGGCGAGGACACATACGCCTTGCTGCAAGCCGCCTACGCCGCCTATGCGGGCGAGCACCTGCACCGTTACCGCGCGCTGTTCGTACGGCTGCTGGACGGGCCGCTGCCGCTGCTGTTCCATTGCTCGGCCGGCAAGGACCGGACCGGCTTCGGCGCGGCCCTGCTGCTGACCGCGCTCGGCGTGCCGCGGGAAACGGTGATGGCCGATTACCTCGCGACCAACCGGATCTGGCGGCGGGAGCACGCGCTGCCGCCCGAAACCCCGGACGCGGTGCGCGACACCCTGCTGGCCGCGCACCGCCCGTTGCTGGACGGCGCGCTGGACCAGGCGATCAAGGGTTACGGGTCCGTGGACCGGCTGCTTGAGGCCGGGCTGGGCCTTGACGCCGCCCGGCTGCAGGCGCTGCGCGGCGCCATGCTGGAATAGCCGGCGCCGCCAGGCTAACGGGGCTGCCTTGCGCGGCTACCGCCGGGGAACGGTGTTCAGCGCCTGAACGGTGTCGTCGTGCAGCACGGCCTTGCCGTCCACGACCGAGAGCGCGCTGGCCGGCACCCGGGCCTCGTGGCTGCCGGGTTGGAAGTAGGCGCCGATCATCAGGACCGCGGTCCGCCCGCCGTCCTCGAGCTTGCGGACGCTGCCGATCCGCTGGCCCTTCAGGTCATATAGCCAGCGTCCGACCGCGCTCGATGCGATGGAGTAGGCAGGGGTCGGGCCAGGCGCCGGGCCGACCGCCGGTTGAGCAAAGGCCGCGCCGCCGAACGTGAAGGCGAGCGAGGCGGCGAGGCTGAGGATGCGTGTGTTCATCAGATTTTTTCCGGTTGAGGCGCCCAGACGGTTGCCGCCCGGGACGCATCGCAGTCTGTTCGGCGCAGCGGCGATCAGCCGCCGGGCGTGCGCTGCGCCGTCGAGGCGACGGCCGAGGGACGCTGGGCGTGGGCCACCATCCAGTTGTGGACCCGGGTTGCCTGCGCGTACACGACCGTGCCCTCCTCGAAGTGCGCCGGGAGCGAGTTGGCCGTCTGCACGATGCCCTGGCTGCCGTTGGTCGGCAGCACGTTGCCTGCGAGGCTGGGCAAATCAGAGCCGGCCCGGCCCACGACGCTCGGATACGCCTGCGATCCCGTGTCGGCGAACTGCGTGGTCGAGCCGGCCGGGTTCTCAAGGCCGGTGCCCGGACGCCCCGCGACGTGCGGGTAAGCCTGCGAGCCGGCATCGGAGTATTGCTGCGGCGCTGCGTAGGTGCTGGTCGTCTGGCCTCCCGCGCTGAACGGGAAGGGGTCGCCATTGCCCTCGCCGGCGAAGGCAGGGGCGGCACCGAGGCTCAGCGCGACGGCGGCGGCGGCGGCAAAATAGAAGGTCTTCATGGCATGTCTCCTGAAACGGGGTCTTCCGAGGAAGCCCCCGTCTGGTTGAGGCGGCGTCGTTCGATCAGGAGCGCGTCGTCGGCCACAGGTATGGGTATGGCGGCATAGCCGGGTTAGCGGGCCAGCCGTCATGATATTCATGCATGGAAGTATGAGGTGGCGGCAGCGGGCCGGCCCGGCAGGAGGGCGCGAGCCGAAGGGCGCGGATGCCAGCCGCGCGGCTACTCGCCCAGCAGATGCAGCACGACCTCGCGGCGATGCGGGCGGCGGCGATGCTCGAACACGTACAGGCCCTGCCAGGTGCCCAGCACCGGGACGCCCTCCGCCACCGGGATGGTCAGTTGCGTCTGCGTCAGCATGGCGCGGAGGTGGGCCGGCATGTCGTCCGGCCCTTCCTCGTCATGGGCGTAGCGCGCCGGGTCCTCCGGCACGAGGGCTTCGAAGAAGCGGGCGATGTCCTGCCGCACGGCCGGGGCGGCGTTCTCCTGCACGGTGAGCGAGGCCGAGGTGTGGCGGCACCACAGCGTGAGCAGGCCGGTCTCGATCCCCTGGGCCGCGGTCCAGGCGAGGACCTCACGGGTGATCTCGACCAGGCCCTTGCCGTGCGTCGCGACGGTCAGCCGATGCAGGGCCTGGCGCATGGGTGCTCAGCCCTTGGCGGACGCCTTTGCCTCGTGCTTCGCGGCACGGGCCGCTTCTTCCGCCGCGGCCTCGGCCTTGCGGTCGGCGGCCTCCTGGGCGTGGTGGCGGTACTGCTCCAGCGCCTGCAGCGCGTGCCGGTTCGCCACCGCCTCGGCCTCCGCCGCGCTGGTGGCCAGGTGCTCGGACTTCTCGAAGTTGCCGGACGCGGAGTGCTTGGCGGCCTCGTGGTGCATCTTGGCGGCGACCTCGAACTGGTGCGCGGCGTCCTCGTGGTGCTTGGCCGTGACGGCCTTGATGTCGTCCATCGCGATGACTTCTCCAAATGGGCAGGCCGGCGGCCCGACGGGTCCATGGATCATACCGTCAAGCCGTCCCGGTGCCCACGCCGCCCGGCCATGTGCCCGGAGTCGCGCACCTAAACTTGATCTATCCGCCCGGCCACGATCATGCCATGGGTGAGTTAATGCCTTTCACATAGGAGAGGGCCTCAGCGTCGTGCCCCATGTCACGGCACCAAGATGGCGTCGCGGCCCGAAGGGCAGGCTGATGGCCGATGTGGGCGAGGTCCGCCTGGAGGTGCACGCCCACCCCGGGCGGCTGCGGACCGCCTCCTTCACCGTGCTGCGGCGCCAGTACGGGCCGGGCAGCCTGTTCGCCCTGGTCGCTTCCGGAGTGGCGCCCAGCCTGTTCGCGGCGATGCGCGCCGCCGAACGGGCCGCGGGCCGGTTCCTGTGACCAGGCTGAACGGCGGAGGCCCGCACGATGTTCTGGCTTGCGTTCCCCGCGAAGTCCGCGACATCGTGGCGTCGGCAGGACATGAAGGTCGATCATGCTTGATTTCACGAACGGGATGAGCGTCCCCGGCAGCGGCGGCGGTCCCTACGGCTCACGGATGGACGCGATGAGCGCCCTGCTGGCCCGCAACTGGTGGGCGATGGCGCTGCGCGGCGGGTTCGCCATCCTGTTCGGCCTGGCGGCGCTGATCCTTCCCCTCACCACCCTGGCGTCGCTCGTGCTGCTGTTCGCCGCGTACATGCTGGCGGACGGCGTGTTCGCCATCGTGGCCGGGGTGCGCGCCGCGGCCCGGCATGAGCGCTGGGGGCTGCTGATCCTGGAGGGCGCCGTCGATCTGGTGGCGGGGGCTGCGGCGCTGCTGGTGCCGGGCCTGACGGTGCTGATCGTGGTGACGCTGCTGGGCGTCTGGTCGGTCGTCACCGGGGCGCTGATGCTGGCGGCGGCGTGGCGCCTGCACGGCGGTCACGGACGGTGGCTGCTGGCGCTGTCCGGGTTGGTCTCGCTGGCCTGGGGCGTCCTGCTATGGGTGTCGCCGGTCGCCGGCGCGCTGGTGCTGACCTGGTGGCTGGGCGGCTACGCGCTGGTGTTCGGGGCATTGCTGCTCGTGCTGGCGCTCAACCTGCGCGGGCGGCGCGGCGGCGCGATGCCGGCAGGACGCACCTTGCCGTAGGCTCTCCCGGCGTGGGGGGGGGGGGGGGGGGGGGGGGCCCGCGCCCCCCCCCCGCGCGGGCGCCGCGCGGGGCGGGCCGGCGCGGCGGCGCCCGGCGCCCCCCCCCCCCCGGCCGCCCCCCCCCCCCCCCCCCCCCCCCCCCCCCCCCCCCCCCCCCCCGCGGTCAGTGCAGCCCGGGGCTACTGAGGCGTGCTGCTTCCCATGCCGGCCTGCTGCCCGACGTTGCCCTTGTAGTCGAGCCACACCTGGACGGCCTGTCCGTCCTTCATCGCCTTGCCGCGCCAGACGCCGCCGTTGTCCTTGGCCAGGCCGCTGACGTTCTGGAAGCCACTGCGCTCCAGCCGGCGCCGGGCCTGGTTCTGGGTGAAGCTGCTGCTGCCGCGGGCGGGCTGCGGCGCGTTGGCGCCGGTCGTCATGACCGCCTGGTTGCGGTCGCCGCTGGCGGCGGCAGTGCCGGAGTTGCGGCCCGTCAGCCCCGTGTTCGGCGTGACGCCCGTGCTGGGGTTGACGCCCGGCATCGGCGCGTTCGAGGTGGCGCCCGGCGCCGTGTTGCCCGGCGTCGTCGCCGTGCCTTGCGCCATGGCCGTGCCGGCCAGCAGCGTTGCCACCAGGGCAAGCGAGACCGGGGCAAGCGAAACCGGGGCAAGCGAGATGCGTGTCATGTGAAGCTCCGTCGTGGTGATGGGATTTGCAGCAGAATGCAGGAGGGAACCGGATGGTTCCCCCCTCCATCTCGCCGATGGGACGGCGGTCCCGGTTATTTGCGTTCGGGGTTGGCGCCGCTGATGTTGGTGCCCAGCGTCTTGTCCACCGCGCGGCTCGCCATCGTGCCCGGCGGGTTGCTGCCGGTGCCGTCCGGGGCGTTGGCGCCCGGGTTGGTGCCGCTCACGTTGGTGTTCAGCGTCCGGTCAACGGACGCTGCCGCGCCGGTCCCCTTGGCTGCCCCACCCGTGGTCCCAGCGGGGGTGGTGCCAGCGACCGGAGCGCCGGTGCGGCCGGTCGTGCCGTCCTCGACCTCGACCTGCGTCTTGCGCACGGTGTCGCGCACCGTCTCGACCCGGTCGGCCGCCTCCTTGCGGACCCCGATCTCCTCGACGATGCGGACGTCCTTGCCGACCACCGCCTCCTCGTTGGTGGCGCGCGCCTCGATGGTGCGCTCCTGGAAGGCGGCGAGGTCGGCGGGAGTGGCGACGCGGTCCACCGGGTGGCGGTCAACCGTGACCCGCTCCTGGTGCAGGGTCACGTTCTCCTCGACCGCCGTCTCGACGACGTAGGAGCGGACCCGCACGCGCCCGCCCTCGACGGCGCGCTTGCCGACCACGAGCCTTTCCTCGACGACCTGGATCGTCTCGTTCTGGCCGGCGGCGGCGGTGGGCGCCGTGCCCGTCGCGGTCCCGCGCAGCGCGCCATGAGCGGCGGCGTCGTAGCCGGTCCAGCCGGACTTGCGCCACTCGGCTTCCTGCGAGTCCAGGTCCATGGCGCCGGCGTGTTCCATGACGTCCGACGCGCGGTCGATCTGGCTGTCGTCCACCTTGACGTTCAGCAGCACCGCGCCGCGGCGCATCCCCTCGGCATAGGCGTAGCGGTCCTCCTCCGGCAGCATCGAGCTCTTGAGCGACGCGAAGAAGCCCTTTTCCTCATAGGGGCGGGCCGGGTCGTAGCCGGCGTCGGTCACGCCGGCGCCGGGGCTGGTCTGGATGGTCGCGCGGTCCACGCCAAGCTCGGTCGCGAGCGCCTGCTCGGCGCGCTCGGCCTCGCCCCGGGTCTTGAACATGGCCGTCAATGTACGTGTCGCCATCGGTCGTCTCCATTGGTTGTGATTGTGAACTCGAGCCACAAGCCGGCCTGGCCGTAAGCCAAAGGCCGTCAGGTTCGGTGTCGTGGAGGCTGGTCCTCTCCGCGCGTGATGTTAGAAGTCATTACACGCGAGGCCCCTCCGGGTGCCGCGCAGAGGGTATCACGATCGTGTGTGCTATGCCGTCACCGCGTCGGCCTTCGTGGCGCCGCGGCGGCCCGGCGCCTGCTCAGGCCCGGTCGTGGTGTCGCGCCCGGTCTGCATCTCCGTCTCCGCGTTCAGCTCGGCGCCGATCAGCACGATGGTGGCGGACAGCCAGATCCAGGTGAGGAAGCCGACCGCGGCGCCCAGGGAGCCGTAGGTCTTGTTGTAGCTGCCGAAATGGCTGACGTACCAGGAGAAGGCGACGGAGCCGAGCACCCAGGCCACCGCCGCGAAGCCGCCGCCCCAACTGACCCACTGCCAGCGCGCCCGCTGCCGGCTCGGCCCGAAACGGTAGATGCAGGCGAGCAGGGCCGCGAGGGCGACCAGCATCAGCGGCCAGCGCAGGATGCGCAGCAACGGGTCGGCGACGCCGCCCAGGCCGACGAAGTTGAGCACGACCGGCACCGCCACCACGGCCGCGAGCGCCAGCAGCACGAAGAGGATGCCGCCCAGGGTGAAGCCGAGCGTGACCGCCGTGCGGAGCAGGAAGCCGCGCTTCTCGGTCTCCGCATAGACCACGTTCAGCGCGTCGAACAGCGCCTTGGTGCCCTGGTTCGCGCTCCACAGGGAGGTCGCCAGGCCGAGCAGGGCGGCGAAGCCCAGCGCCTTGCTGCCGTTCGCGGTGAGGCTGTGCACCTGGTCGCTGATGATCTGCATCCCACCGCCAGGCACCACGGCGGAGAGGGCGTCCAGGTTGTCCGAGATGGTGGCCGGGTCGGCGACGAGGCCATACAGCGAGACCATCGCGGTGAGCGCCGGGAAGAAGGCCAGCAGGGCGTAGAAGGTGATGCCGGCCGCCTCCGTCAGCAGCCGGTCGCTGGACACCTTGCCCGCGACCCGCTTCGCGATGGCCCACCAGCCGCGGGCCGGGATGTCCGACGGCTTGGCGGCGTCATGCCCGGGCGGGGCCTGTCCGGCGCGGCCTGGCGGCCGTCTCGCGC
>CAXTTB010000032.1:0-15077 GCA_964246905.1 uncultured Acetobacteraceae bacterium
CGGCGCGAGATCGCCAGCAGACGTAGGCGCAGCCCTCATAATGCGGAAAGTCGAGTTCAGAATGAACGCCTTCTGCGCGTCCGAAAACTTTGATGCCTTGATGCCTCTCCTCCCCTCCCAGCCAGGGAACCTCAGCGCGGAAAACTCTACCCAAAAACGATCCAGTTTGTCGGGGGCAGATCAGCGTCGTTCACCGCCGACGGCGCGTACGACCAGGACAGCGTGTCCGCCGCCATCGCCGAGCGCCATCCTGAAGCGGCGATCATCGTGCCGCCACGTTCCACGGCCGCGCGGCGTGGCAGAAAACGTCCGGCTCCACCGTTCGCACCCGGGCTGAGGTGACCATCGGCAGGTTCAAGCAGGTGGTCGGCGACGGGCTGCGCTCGCGCATGGACCAGCGCCGGGCAACTGAGGTGGACGTCGCCATCCACGCGCTCAACCGAATGCTGGACCTGGGACGCCCAATCTCCGTTCGCATCGCCTGACCCCAGGCGAGGCTGGGATCATTGCGCATGTCGTACCGATCCGTGCAACACGGCTACGCGGAGCGCCCTGCAACCCTGCCCCAACCAGGCCATGCCTCTTCCAAACAGCTGCCGAAATGATCTCCCGATTTGTATGTTAACGGTTTTTTCAGCGCGCGAGATTAAACTATCGACGGATCGCAAAAGCGAAAAGAAAATTTGGACGAAGGTTTGGGCCAGGCACATGCTGCACCATTCAAGCGAGCCGTTTGGCATACTCTCCAGGTCAGGCAAGATCAGCCACGACGTCCTTTTGCGGGCCCAGCGATTGGCGGCCGGTGCCGGCGAGCCCGTCTCTCTTGCCCTGAACCGCCTTGGTCTTGCCTCGGAGCAGGACGTGGCGGAGATCTTCGCCGAGGCGCTGGGCCTGGAAACCCTCAGCACCGACGATCTCCGAAGCCTCGAACCGGCGTCGCATGGCTTGAGCGTGGAGTTCCTGAAAAGATCCCACGTGCTTCCAATCCATGTCGGAGACGGCGACACCATAGCGGTCGCCATGGCTGACCCCAGCGACCGCTACGCCATGGAAGCCATCGAGCTTGCGACCGGCCGCAAGGTGCGGCCGCTTGTGGTCCTTCCAACGGATCTCGAGGCCGCATTGGATCGCTTGTCCCTTAAGGGGGCCAGCCCTGCAGACGTCGGCGAGGCGAACCGCGCGCAGGCCATGGAAGACGGCAGCCTCACCGAGTTGGAGCGGTTACGCGAGGCTGCGAGCGATGCCCCGGTCATCCGCCTCGTTAACCACCTGCTCGGCCGTGCGGTTGATGAGCGGGCCTCGGACCTGCATCTTGAGCCAACAATGGACGGCCTCGCAGTGAGGCTGCGCGTCGACGGCCGCCTGCAAGCCCTGCCACCCTTAAGCGCGCATCTGCGCGACCCTGTCGTGAGCCGCATCAAGCTCATGGCGAACCTCGACATCGCCGAGCGACGCCTCCCGCAGGACGGCCGCCTCGGGTTCGCGGTCCGTGGCACGGAGGTCGACTTCCGCGTCGCAACCTTGCCGACTCAGCTTGGCGAAAGCGTCGTCGTGCGTGTGCTAGACCGCGCGCAGACCAAGCTGTCGCTCGCTGATCTTGGCTTCGACGGGACCGCGCTCGCACGGCTGCGGACGCTGCTTGCGCTGCCGAACGGCTTGATACTTGTGACGGGCCCGACGGGAAGCGGGAAAACGACCACACTTTACGCCGCTCTTGAGACGCTCAACACGACAGACCGCAAGTTGATGACTGTCGAGGATCCCGTCGAGTACCAACTCGCAGGCGTGCAGCAGGTTCAGGTGCAGGCAGGCATTGGGCTCAGCTTCGCGCGGGTCCTGCGGTCGATCCTCCGCCACAATCCGAACGTGGTCATGGTGGGAGAGATCCGGGACCAGGAGACCGCCCAGGCTGCTGTCCAGGCTGCTCTTACGGGCCACCTCGTGCTCTCGACGCTGCACACCAACGACGCGGCGACGGGGGTGACACGCCTGCTCGACATGGGGGTCGAGGACTACCTCCTCGTGTCGACCTGCAAGGCCATCCTGGCGCAACGACTTGTGCGCACGCTCCGCCCGGATTCCCTAAGCCCTCCCGCCCGCGCCCCGGCCCTGGGCCCACGCCTCGGCGGGGGCCGCCTCGCCTCGGCGCCCAGGGCGTACCGCGCCGCCGGGTGCCGGGCTTGCCACGGCACCGGCTTTCGAGGCCGCACGACCATACTCGAGATACTGCCGCTGAGCGAGGAGGTCCGCGCCCTCGTCCTGCAGCGCGCGTCAGCTGGCGAGATCGAGAAGGCCGCGTCCGCAGGAGGCATGCGGAGCATGCAGATGCACGGGATGGAGAAGGTGCTTGCCGGGGTGACAACCATCGAGGAAGTCCTCGCCGCGGTTGGGCACGCGGCCTGAGCGACTGGCCGATGCCCTCCTTCCAATATAGGTCCATCATGCCCGATGGCACAACCCATCGTGGGCGGCTGCAGGCTCCGGATCGCGCCAGCGCGGCCCGGAGCCTGCAGGGCGACGGGCATGTCCTTCTTGAGCTTTCCGCATCCGACCGAGCAGGCGGTTTGGTCCGCTTCCTTGCGCGCGACGTGGGCCGGCGCAGGACGGTCCCGCCTGGGAAGATCGCCGAGATCATCAATCGTCTCGCCACGCTGCTCGAGGCAGGCCTCACGGTTGAGGCGGCGCTTGGGGTCCTGGGCGCAACCCATGCGGGTGGCCGGGCCAAGCAGGCCGTTGGGGAGGTGCTTGACCGCCTGCGCGCCGGCGCCAGCCTGAGCGACGCGATGGCGGCGGATGGCGGCGTGTTCTCCAAGGCCATCACCGCGATGGTGCGCGCCGGGGAGGCGGGCGGGACCTTGGCGCTGACGCTTCGGCAGTTCGGAGCCCACCTCACACGGCAAGAGGTCGTGCGGCAGTCTGTCCGGTCAGCTCTCGTCTACCCCATCCTGCTGCTTGTCACGGCCACGGTGTCGGTCCTCCTCATCCTCACGGTCGTTCTGCCCGAGTTGGAGCCGGTTATTGCGGAGTCAGGGCTGACGCCGCCTTCTTTCGCCCGCGGAGCCTTCCTGGCTAGCTCGCTGCTCCGTCAGTATTGGCTGCACGGCCTCCTATCGCTTCTCGTGGCTGGTTTGCTTGCTCGCCGCGCCATGATAGACCCTGCCGTGAAAGCGAAGTGGGACGCCACGCTGCTTAGGGTTCCGGTGCTCGGGCCAGCATTGCGCTGCAGCGACACAGGACGTTTCGCGCGGACGCTCGGGGGGCTGGTGGGAGGCGGGGTCCCTCTGCCGACCGCGTTGTCCCTCGCGCAGCCCGTGATCACGAACATGAGCCTAGCAAGCGTCGTCGCGAAGGTGGCAGCAGGCGTCCGCGAGGGTGGCAGCTTGTCCGGCCCACTGGGCGGGACCTGTGCCTTGCCGGAGCTTGCGATGCAGATGATCCGGATTGGCGAGGCGACTGGCAGGCTTGGGCCAACGCTGCTGCAGCTCGCGGAAATCTGCGAGGAGGACACGAAGCGCGTTCTGGATCGGTCTCTTGTCCTCATGGTCCCGATCGTCACGATCCTGCTTGGCATCCTAGTCGCCGCCATAATCGGGTCGGTGATGACAGCCTTGCTCAGCATGAACGAGCTGGTCCGTTGACCATGACCAGGAACACGCGACACCAGAACTGCATCGCAACAGCAGGCTTCACGATGATCGAGTTGCTCGTGTGTTTGGCTGTGGTCGGCATCATCGCCACAGTCGGGGTCCCTCGCTTGGTTGACCTGAGTGGACAGCGGCTGCGAATGGCAGCGCGCACGCTCTCCGCCGACTTGCGCGTTTTGAGAAGCCAGGCCGTTCGTCAGCGGCATGCGACGAGCCTGCTGGTCAGCAAGCAAGGCTACACCTTGCTTCCGCAGAACCAGCCGTGGGTATGCCCCGCAGGCGTGATGCTCGCGATGCGGCCCACGCTGCCGAACCTGCTCGGCTCTACGTCAAACACAATCGACTTTTTCCCCGACGGCAGCTCAAGCGGCGGCACGGTCCTGCTGCTCCGGGACAACGCCACCATGGCGGTGACGGTCAGCTGGTCAGATGGATCGGTCCGGATCAATGGATAAGGAAGGTGGCTTCACCATCCTCGAGACGCTTGTAGCCTTGACGATACTCGGCATCGGGCTGGCCAGCTTCTACCAAGTGTTCGACGGCTCGACACGCGCAACCACGATCGCGCGGAAGCACCGCCACGCGGCGGCGGCCATAGCCAACATCCTTGCGGAAGTTGGACGCTCGCGTCCGCTTGCGGCTGGCGTCGTGACTGGCAAGCTGCCGGATGGGCAGCGATGGACGCTTGACATCCGAACGGCGAGCGACGTCCCGCTTGCCGCCTCCCGGGACTCAGTCGCAAGCTATGTCGTCGAGGTCACGGTCGGCGATGATAGCCAGGCCCGTAGCCGCGACTTCGCCGTCCGCACTCTCCTGCTCGGACCCGTGCAATGACTGCCCGACCTCGGGCGGCGAACGACGCCGGGTTCACGCTCACGGAACTCCTGGTCGTGGTTGCCCTGCTTGGCCTGCTGTCCTTGGTGCTGGCCCCCAACTTGAGGGTCGCGCTCGAGGCCTGGCCACGCATCGCCACAATGAACGCCGAAGGCGAGAAGCTCGACTCCGTCCGCCTGCGCCTGGCCAACCTGCTGTCCCAGGCCAGGCCGCTTCTCGTCGAGGACGCTGGGCAGGGCACTGTCCGTTTCGATGGAGCGGCCGATCAGATCGGCTTCCTGGCCCCGTTGGCTGAGCGGTTCGGGCCTGCGGACATCGTCAAGTTCATCCTGCGTGCCGACGACGACCGTGCTCTGCGGCTTGCCTGGGCGCTTGACCGGGATCCTGCTTCCGAGATGAATCCTGTCGAGACCGCGGCCTGGCAACCGACCGAGATGCTGACCGGGGTCACGCAAGCATCCTTCCAGTATTTCGGATGCAGCCAGGATGGGGGCAAGCCACAGTGGTGGGACCGCTGGGCAAGGCGCTCCACCTTGCCTGTCCTGATCCGGCTTCAGTTTTCCTGGAGAGGAAGAAACGAGACGCTGGTTGTAGCGCCCCGCATCGAGGGCGAGTCCAGCTTCTCCGAAATCCATGAGGCATCATGCTCGGAATGAATGTGCAACGCCTTGCGGACGTCGCGCGGCGTGTTTGGTCGCCTGCGTCCATGGCCTTCGACTGGTGGTCCCGCGAACTCACCGGACTCGTGCCAGGTCCGGTGCACGAGTGGGTCGCAGGAAGGACCCGGCCCGTGGTCATCCATGTCGCCTCAAACGAGATCCACCTGGATGGGGTGGGCAACGCGCCGACTGCGCTCGCCGCAGGGGGAGACCAGCAGCTCCCGCCAGCGATCTCGGCGCGCATCAAGGACATGGGTTGCGTCTTGCTGCTGCCCGCATCGGCCGTGCTGCGCCGGACCCTGGAACTCCCGATCGCCGCGGAGTCCGAGATCGTTGCTGCCGCCGCCTTCCTCGTCCATCATGTCACGCCGTTCACGTTGGAGCAGGTTTACTATTCCTGCACACCCGTCGCTCGGGACCGGGCCCGCAGGATCATCAGCGTCGAGATGACCGTCGTGCCCATCAAGGTGGTCGCGTCGTGGGCTGGCAAGCTGCGCAAGAACGAGTTGTCGGTTTCAGCCATCCGCATCGAGGGGGATGGGCGCACCCTGCCGCTCGCGTCGCCGATCGGCACGGTCCCGGGGGCCGCCCGACGCAGGTCCTGGTACCGGGAGCCCTGGAAGCGGACCCTGGCCGCTGCCATGGCCCTGCTCGTCGGCGTGCCCTTCCTGGTCGCCAAGCAGATGCATGCCGAGGCAGAGTCGCTGAGACTCGAAGTCGCTGAGGCTAAAAACGCCAGTCGGCAGATCATCGCGTTGCGCGACGAGGTGGATGCGCTAAGCAATGCAGCAACCTTTCTGCCGCGACGCCTGACTAGACCGTCCCCGCTGGACGTCCTGGCAGAGCTGACCAGGCTATTGCCGGATGATGCCTGGTTCTTCGACGTCAGCTTGACGGCTGGTGAGGTCCGGGCAGCTGGCTTCTCCGCCACGGTGCCGACAGTGCTTGAAAGTTTGCAGGCAGCTCGCTGCTTCGATGCTCCGGAGCTGCTTGGGCCGGTCGTGCACGGCTCCGGACGTGACAGTTTTGAAATCAAAATGAAGATTGTGAGGCCGGCATCATGAGCCTTTCCGCGCCTATCCGGCGCATCGTAGCCCTTGGCCTGCTCCTGGCCGTGCTATGGGCAGCTTGGGCGATGCTCGCATCCCCGTTGCTGGACAACCTCGCCGCGGACCGGGAGGACGTCGGACGCTCCTCGCGACTGCTCGCCCATTACAGCCTGCTGGCGAAATCCGCGCCGTATCTCGAGCAGCAGCGATCGACCCTGCTTTTGAGGGCTGACGACAAAGGCTTCCTGCAAGGGGCCGATCCGTCGCTCGTCGCGGCAGAGATGCAGGCCATGACTGGACGGCTGGCTGCGTCGTCGGGCGCCGTCATTCAAAGCAGCCGCACGTTGCCTGGCAGCAAGGACGAGGGCTTCTGGAAAGGCGAGGTGCTGCTTGAGCTTCAGGCATCGGCAGGTCAGCTAAAGCAACTTCTCTACACGATCCTGGCGAACCAGCCTGTCATCTTTGTCGAGAAGCTGAGCATCCACGCTGCCGAGGACGGCACCGCGCCACTCTCAGCCGATGAGCAGCCATTGGCCAACGTCCAGCTGCAGCTCGCATCGTACGCGCTCCTGAAGAGGAGGTCGAAGTGACGCGGCTGCCAAGGCGCGCGGTCGGCTTGGGCGCGATGCTCATCGCGGCACTGACCCTGCTCCATCAAATCGCGGACGGACGCGATGAGGCGATCGAGCTAACCGCAATCGCTCGCGAGTCGCTCGCCCCCGCCCTGGTCGAGGGATCCAGGCTGCAGCCGTTGAGCGCATACGAGATCCTGGAGGCCCGGCCACTCCTATCATCAACCCGGCGCCCACGACCTTTGAAGGCCCAGCCGGCCCCGACGGCCACGGTTCCACAATCCTCACCACCTCCGGAGACGCCGACCTTGATGGGGACACTTGTCGCGTCAGAACGACGCATGGCGTTCGTGCGAGTGGATGGCAGCCATACGGTTGCCGTCGCCGAGGGAGGCGCTGTCGGAGGGTGGACCTTGGACCTCGTACAGCCGGGGGAGGCCGTGTTCCGCATGGGGGTAAGAATCATCCCGGTCAAGGTGTCTTGGAGCACCGCTCGCCAGAACACGACCGCAACCTCGTTTGTTGCCGACACTTCGACAATGCCGATGCGTGGCCGTGGGGGATGGCTGGGCAGACCCTGAACTCACGTTTGCGCAACCCGGCCTTGTCGTAACCTCCATGCCAAAAGTGCCGATCTGAAAATCGTTCAGTTTCAGTAGTTTGTCTTAGGCGCAACGCGCCATCTTGCTAAATTCATTGAAGGTTCAGCTTTTCATTCCGATACACGCTCGTTGTGGATGGCGTGGCCAGGGCGGAGCAGGCCCGATGCGTGGTGTGCCAACTCGAATTCGAGGATGCCGCGCATGTTGATGTGCTTGTGCCTGATCGGCGCCAACCGGCTCAGCACCTCGTCGGGATGGTTGGTCGGCGCCTGGTCGATCACGGCCTGCATGCGATAGGTGTTCCAGGCCATGATGATGTTCGCAAGCAGCGTGAGCGCCCCCGAGATGGCGGCGAGCTGCTCCGTCGTGCGACCGTGCTTCGCGGTGATCCCCCCGTTGTGGGTCGCCCGCTGCAGGCTGTGAACCGCCTCGCCCTGGTTGAGCAAGTCGAGAATGTCCCCGCGGAAGGCCGGATTGCCGAGGAAATCGCAGAGATACAACGTGCGAAGCAGCTTGCCCAACTCGTCGCCGGCCTCAAAGACGGGATCGCCGGCCGCGGCCGAGCCGAGGCGGTCGAGCGCCTCGGTTGCCGGATACCAGCCGTGCTTGACCGACGCGCCAAGCCGCAGCAATCCGTCCCAACCCCGGCTGATCGCGCTGCGGGACACGGTTTCGGCCACGATCGGTTGCAGGACCGACGGGACGTCGAGGCCCCTCGGCAAATAGAGCCGCCGCCTTTTCAGCCTGGCCAGACGTGGGCACAGATCGAACCCGACGAGCTTGGCGAGCGTCATCGCGAAATGCGAGAAGCCATGCGTGTCGACGGCCACGCGCTCGAGCTGCCCAACTTGGCCCTGGCGCAAGGCACCCTCGATGGCAGCGCCGGCTTGCCGGCGGTTCAGCACGATGGGTTGGTCGTAGAGAATGCCCCACTAGTCGAGCACATGGGCATAGGTCCCGACCGCGTAGGTCCGCCGCCGCGGGTCGAGCCGCGCCGACCAGAGATAGCGTGTCGCCTCCAGGCTCATCATGTCGGCCGAAGCGAACAGGCCACGGCCCCATAGGCCTGCGATGCGGTGCTCGCGCATGAAGCCCAGCACCGCATCGTTGGCGGCGCGGAGCCGCCCGTCCACCTCGATCTTGAGCATCATCTGCCCGAGGCTGTCGGCCGCGACCCGCGGCACCATGCGCGTAAGCTCGGCCACGGAAAGATCGGACCCCAAGCCCAGCAGGCCGGCGTAGAGCATGACCAGCTCCTGTTCCGAGCGGGCAGGGCGACCGAGCAGGATCCAGGAGAACCGGGTCAAGCCGTCGATCTCGATCAGGACGTCCGGGAACTGGGTGTCACCGATGGCGCGGGCCAGCGCCTGGCGTGCCGGTTCAAGGCGCGGGTCCTTTGCGCCAGGCAACCGGCGGGGCAGCCGAAGCTCGTCGCCGTCGATCGCGACCGTGCCGGCTTCAACGGCCTCGGCCAGGGCGGCAAGTCCGGCGGCCAGGCTCGCCTCGAGCGGCTGGAGATAGGCTTCTGCACGGGCCGGCAGATTGAGGTCGCGGATGAAGCGTTTCCGGTCGCGCTGCCAGAGTTTCAGTGGGATCAGCCTGTCCTCCGGTGTCCGATAGGAGAGACTGTGGGCGACGGAGACCGACCGGTTCCGAAGCGCCCGCTTGAGGGCCATCAAGGTCGCAGCGCGAAAGCAGCCGAGCGCTGCTGCCCGGTCCGGCTGATCGATCAGGCCCTGCCACGACGGGCCGAACGGCTGGGCGTGCCCGTCCGGCAGGACAGACGCGGACGCCGCCGCGAGCGCGTCAAGGGCCGCAAAGGCTTCGGTGAGTTGATGGTCGGCCGGAACCGCCAGCGCTGCCGCACGTGCCGTCTTCAGCAGACGGGCCAGGTCCGGGGACCTGCGCCCGAGTTCCCGGCGGATGGCGCTGACCTGGGTCGCGTCGCGTTCCGGTTCGAAGCGGGCGACCAACGCCTGCAGCTGTGACCGCAGCTCGGCGGCGTCGAGCGCCTCGTCCCTGGCCAGGCCGGCAAGGTTGCCGAGCAGTTCGCGGAAGCGCCGCAACCGGCTTTCCCTTGCATCGTCGGCGCGCTCCCGGGCGCCGCGCCATAGGGCCGCGATCCGGTGATCAAGCAGGGTCAGGCTTGCATCCGTCAGCCGCAGCATCTCCAGGCGGAGGAAGCAGGCGATCTCGATCGTCCGGTGCGGGTCCTTGATCCGCGCCAGCGCCGCGGGCTTGCGCGACGTGACCCGCCGTGCGAAATGCTCCAGCCCCGCCAACGGCAAGTCCGGCAGGACGAGATGGGCGGCGCCCAATTCTTTGAGGAACCCCACCTTCTCGGTCTGCTCTTCCAGGCTTTTGGTCGCCTTGCTCGACGGCACGGCGCCCAGCCATTCGAGGTAGGTGATCTCATCGCCCTCGATCAACGCCAGAAGGCGCGGCACCCAGGCGTCCCGCTGAACCGGCACTGCGGCCGCGATGGCTTTGAACAGGGCTTGTTCATGATGCCGCCATGCGGTCGTCACGTGGCGGCGGACGTCGCGCTCGCGGAGCATGAGGTAGCGGTGCTCGATCAGCCATAATCGAACAGACGCCATGAGCTCGGCGTGGTCGAACACCGCCATGGCTTTGCGGCGCATGTAGGCGACCAGCCCGCGTTCCGCGTGCGGGGTGAGTTCACTGCGTCCGAGCAGCCGCAGCGCCGCCGCATGATGCTCGAACAAGGTTCGTCGGCGCCGGCCATAGAAGGCCCGGATCGTGGCGATCCGGGGCGGCTCGCAATCGAGTTGCGGGCCGAGGTGGGCGAGGATGTCCGCAGGAATGCGCTCGACCGAGTTGAGCGTGTTGCCGGTCATCTTGAGAAAGCCGACCTGCAGCGCGAGCGCCATCCGGTTCACCGGGCTTCGGCGTTCCCGGATCTTGGCAAGCTGCTGCCCGTCGAAGGTGAAGAAGTGCTCGATTTCCAGGGATGACAACCCGTCCGGGAAACGCTCGTCGCCGAGATACCGATGCTCCCACCGACGCAGCGGCGCCTTGTTCACCGCGCCCGCCATTTAGGGCGACACGCTTCGGCGCTCAGCACGTTGCAGAACACCTCGGCGGTTGCTCCTGTGACGTGTTGACCGAGCGCCATACGACCGACCGCGACACGCCGAACAAAGCCGCGATCTGGGCATAGGTTTTATCCTCCTTCTCTCGCATCCGCTTCGCTTCCTGTCGCTGATGCAGGGTGAGGCTGTGACGGCGGCCAAGGCGCCGGCCACGCTTCTTCGCCGCCGCCAAGCCGGCGTTCGTCCGCTCGATCAGGGTTGCCCGCTCGAACTCCGCGAGCTGGGCCAGCACGCCGAACACCATGCGTCCGGCCGGGGTGGAGCTGTCCACGCCAAGGGTCGTGATGACGATCCGCACGCCACGCGCGTCCAGGTCGCGCGCAACCGTCAACGCGGCCAACGCATCACGCCCCAGGCGATCCACTTTCCAGGCGACCAGGCTATCGCCGGTGTTCAGCTTCTTCAGCAGGCCGTCGAAGGCGGGTCGCTGCCGGGCCCCGGACTCTTTCTCCTGCACGATGTTGGCCGTTGGCACACCGGCGGCCTCCAACGCATCGAGCTGGAGGGCGAGCGCCTGATCCTCCCGGCTGACGCTCGCGTAGCCCCAAACAGCCGGCATGAAACGTCCTCGCCTACGGAACACCTTTATGGAACGTATAACCCTTTGATGATGCTTGTTCCAGTTTCTTGTTCCGGAATCGACCGATTGCGGAACAAGGCAGGCTGGGTTTGGGCGGTTAGCCAACTGCCGCGGAGGGTGGAGTCCAGACATCCGGCAGTGACACCCACGCTTCCAATCGGGACGGCGGCGGGCAGGCTCGCGGCACCGCGTCGAGCGAAGCGTCGTAAGCCACGAACTCTTACTTGGCGAAACCGCGGCCGCGCAAGTGGTCGGGAGCCCGCAGACTCGTTCCGGCCGCGACGGGTCTGATCCCGCGCGTCTACGGTTCCGACGTGCCCATCACACAAGTGGAGGGAAGACAGGTGCGGCCTTTCAGGAACGCGACGAACGCGCGCAATGCCGCTGACTGGTGACGACGGCTCGGAAAGTAGAGGTAAAGCGCCTCCAGCGGGCAGGACCATGCAGGCAGGACGCGCGACAACCTTCCAGCGCCGAGGAGGTCGGACACGCTCGCAGCCGGCGCGCTGACGATTCCCAGACCCCTCACGGTCAGCTCGATCTGGGAGGCGAGATCGTGAACGATCGTTGCCGCTGACGGGGCGATCCGTACGGTCTCGCCGGCGGACTGCAGGATCCATGGCTTGATCAAGCCGGTGATCTGGCTGCGGCACACCACGGCGCGGTGATTGAGCAGATCGCTTGGGAGATGCGGCACCGGTCGAGCATGAAGGTAAGCAGGCGACGCGACGAGAACCGCTTCTGACCTGGGCGCGACGGGGACGGCCACCATGTCCTTTTCGAGGAAGTCACCGTAGCGCAACCCTGCGTCGAAGCCCTGCCTGACGATGTCGATCATGCGCGCTTCAACCGCGATCTCAAGTTCCACGTCAGGGTAGGCGTCCTGGAAAGCTGCCAGTGCCGCAGCAATGAGCAGGTCAAAGGGCGCACGCGGCATGGTGAGGCGCAAAGGGCCGGCTGGCCGTCCGCCCCGCCCCGCCGCTTCCTCCGCGGCTCGCCTCAGTTGCGACAGGGCAGGGGCTGCCGCGAGGAGGTAGTCGGTGCCCACGTCCGTCAAGCTCAAGCTGCGGGTCGAGCGGCGCAGAAGCGGCGTCCCGAGCCGCCCCTCAAGGCTGCGGATCGCCTGGCTGGCCGCGGATGGCGAGATGCCGAGACGCTTCGCTGCTTCGGAAAAGCTGCCAGCTTCGGCCACAGCGACAAACACGGCCACGCCTTCGAGGGTATCCTTCTGCCGCATCTGATCCACTTGTAAGTTTGGCTTCAGACTTCATGCGCGATTGGTGCGCTAACAGCAAGCACCCGATCGGCATACGGTTGCGAATGCCCACGACCCAACACCACTCCGTCGAAGGCCCGATCCCAACCGGGCATTCCAACCGACGTTCCATCCTCCTCGGGATGAGCGCTGCCGCCGCTCTGCCAGGGGTAGCGGGGGGGATACCCTCTTCCACGCTGGTCTCGCGCACCTTCAGCACGCCTCGCCATACAACGCACTACATCGAGAGCGGGCCGGCCAACGGATCGCTGATGATCCTCCTCCATGGCTGGCCGGAGCTCAGTCTGATGTGGCGCGCCCAGATGGACGCGTTCGCCGCCGATGGTTGGCACTGCGTCGCTCCTGACCTGCGCGGCTACGGCGGCTCTTCCGCGCCCGCAGCCAGCGACGCCTACACCATCGAGGACGTCGTGACGGACATGGCGGAGCTTCACGACCGCCTTGGCGGCAAGCCTGCGATCTGGGTCGGCCACGACTGGGGCAGCGTCGTGGCCGGTGCGTTGGCCGCGCATGAGCCCAGGCGCAGCCGTGGCGTCGTGCTGACCTCGGTGCCGTACTTTCCCGACGCGAACGCCCTGCCGACGCTCGTCCCGCTGATCGACCGGACGATCTACCCGGCTGACCACTACCCGGATGGCCAATGGGACTACTACCGCTACTACAACACGCACTTCAGGGCGGCCGTCGCCGACCTCGATGCGGACAAGGCGGCATCGCTGGCGTCGATCTTCCGGCGAGGCGACCCCGCCGCCGTCGGCAAGCCTTCGCCGAACGCGGCGGTCACGCGCAAGGGGGGGCGCTTCGGCGCCGCGCACCGCGCCCCGCCGACCCGACCTGACCCGGCCCTCTGGCCGCCGGCGGACTTCGACGTGCTGGTGCAGGCGTTCAAGGCCCATGGCTTCCGCGCCCCCTGCGCGTGGTACCTGAACGACGACGCCAACATCGCCTACGCGCGCAAAGTACCCAATGGCGGCCGCCTGTCGCAGCCGGTGCTGTATGTCAACGGCGACTTCGACCAGATCAACAGCATCAATGGGAATCGCCTGGGCGAGCCGATGCGCGCGGCCTGCCCGGACCTCGCCGTGACGAGCCTGCCCGCCGCGCATTGGCTGCCGCTGGAACGCAAGGCGGAACTCGTCCAGGCCATGCGCACCTGGCTCCAGAGCAAAGATCTCTAATGGCGGCACGCGAAGAACGGGCTTGCATGTGAAGGGCGCGACAGCCCTCAGCAACCGCGCTGTCGGCCTTCTGGCGGTCGCCTCGGCCGTCGCGGTGGCGAACGCCTACTACATCCAGCCGCTGCTCGTCGAAGTGGGCGGGGCGCTTTCCATCTCCAGCGGCCTCGTCGGGATCCTGCCTGGCCTGAGCCAGGTCGGCCTGGCGTGCGGGCTGGCATTCCTGTTGCCGCTCGGGGACGTCATCTCGGCGCGCAGGCTGCTCCTGACGGTCATCCCGGTCCAGATCGCAGCTCTGGTCCTGTTCGCCACGAGCGGTTCGGCTCTTGCGGTCGCGGCGGCATCCCTGTTGGTCGGTCTGTTCGGCATCGCACCCTACCTCCTGCCGCCCTATGTCAGCCTACGCGTGCCGGCTTCGCGGGTCGGGCAGGTCGCGGGGATGCTGACGCGCGGCATCATCATTGGCATCCTGCTCGCCCGGACCGCGTCGGGCATCATCGGGACGCATTTCGGCTGGCGTGCGGTTTATTGGATCGCCGCCGTCATGATGGCCATGGAGCTGGCCTTCCTCGTTCGCATCGTCAGGCCTGAACCGGCCGTGCCTTCTTTGGGCAGAGTGCATTACTGGGGCCTTGTCATCTCCCTGGTGCATCTGCCTCGCGCTGTCCCTGAACTCCGCACCGCCGCACTGTGCCAAGCTCTCAGCTACGGTTCGTTCATTGTGTTCTGGCTGGGAGCGACACTCTATCTGCAAAGCCCGGCCTTCGGCTGGAGCCCGCAGTCCATCGGACTGGTCGCGTTCGTCGCAGCGGCCGCGGCAAGCGCCGCCCCGATGTTTGGGCGAGCAGTTGATCGATCCGGACCGCACGCGACCCGGCGGACGGCACTCGCGGGGATGGTGATCGCGTGGGTCCTGTTGGCGGTCTTCAAGGGCCATCTGACCGGGATGGCGGTGGGGCTCATCGTCCTGGACATCAGTGCGACGGTCGTGGACATCGCGAACCGCACCATCCTCTATGGTCTCGATGCCGGGATCCGGACACGTCTGAACGCGGCCTACCAGATCGCCATGTTTTCCGGGGGCGCGGCTATGTCGGTCCTTGTCGGCGTCTGCTGGTCACGGGGCGGGTGGTTCGCCTTGTGTGCGCTCGGCATGGCCCCCGTTGTGATCGCCTTCCTGCGATGTTGGCGCAGCGTGCGGTGAGGTCGCGTCGGCTGGCCCAGCGTGTTCGGCCAAGCGGTGGCAAGCGCCACGATCATCGTGGTCGTACCGTCCATCCTTGATCCAAGACTTGGCTCAGTGAAACCGAATTGAAGGTCCGCAAAGCGTCAAGTGCGGCCGTGAACCTGCCCGACGGCCCGGTAGCGCCCCCAAGTCAGGGCTGCGGATCGACAGTCTCGAAACGAAAAGCTGATTATCCAGCTAAACCAATGCTCTGCAGTTGCGCGTGGATTGCAGTGTATTGATATACAACGCTTTCCAGATCGGCACTTTTGGCACGGTGGTTACGACAAGGCCGTCAGGGCACGGGTGGGACATCGTTCTGCAAGTTGGCCGTTTTTACGCTTATAA